>NZ_JBSFXK010000003.1:0-278410 GCF_053595355.1 Streptomyces sp. NPDC002513
GTGGCCCGGATGTACTGCGGCGCCTTGGGCAAGCGCGGCAACTGCCAGATAGGCGTGAGTGTCAACCTGGTCAGCGACCACGCCTCGGCGGCCGTCGACTGGCGGTTGTTCATCCCTGACAGCTGGGACGATGCCACGGCTGAAGACGACGAACTGCTGGCCGGGGCGATCCGCCGTCGCCGTCGGCGGGCAGGCATCCCCGACGGGGTCCGCCACCGCGAGAAGTGGCGCCAGGCGCTGGAGATGCTCGACGAGGTCCGCGAGCAGTGGGAACTGCCGGATCTGCCGGTGGTCGCCGATGCCGGTTACGGCGACGCCACCGGCTTCCGTCTGGGCCTGACCGAGCGTGGCCTGGCCTACGCGGTCGCCGTCAAGGGCACCACGAGCGCCTACCCGGGCCACGCGCGGCCCGAGCGACCGCCCTACAGCGGCCGAGGCCCCCGACCCCGGCCCGCCTACCCGATACCGCACAGCTCCCTGCGCGATCTCGTCCTGGCCGCGGGACGAGAAGCCGCTCGCACCGTCACCTGGCGCCAGGGCAGCAAGAGCGGCCCGCGCAACCCGCGGGCCGAGATGCGTTCGCGCTTCATGGCGCTGCGTGTGCGTCCGGCCAACCGCGACATCCCCCGTGATGTGGACGGCAGTCTGCCCGAGTGCTGGCTGCTGGCCGAATGGCCCCCCGGCGCCGCCGAGCCCACCGACTACTGGCTGTCGACCCTGCCCGCCGACACCCCGCTGCGCGAACTGGTCCGTATCGCCAAGATCAGATGGCGCATCGAGCACGACTACCGCGAACTCAAGGACGGCCTCGGCCTCGACCACTTCGAAGGCCGCACCTACCTCGGCTGGCACCGCCACGTGACCCTGGCCGCCCTCGCCCAGGCCTTCTGCACCCTGCTCAGGCTCGACCCAAAAGCCCTTGCGCCGGCCTGACCCTCTACGCGGTCCTCCGCGAGTTACAGAAGATCCTGGCCACCTGGACCGGCGCCTGCTCGATATGCGGCCAACCCGCCCCCACTCCCGAACCCCACCACAGGACCTAACAAAGCCCTACTAGTGCCCCGACAGGCAACGTTCGCCCCGTCGCGACGCCCGGCACGCTCCCCCAAGCTCTTCGAGCAGGGGGTACCCCCACTCGCCGCACCGCCCGAAAGCCCAAGTACATCCAGTACGAGGACTTCCGGCCGGCACTCCCCCAGCCTTCGGCCGGGGGGACCCCCAGAGCACGCACCGGACGCCGCTCCTTAACGGGCAAACGTTGCCTGCCGCGGCACTGGCCACGGCCAGGTGGCGTGCAGCGCTGCGTAACGCATACGCGACACCTCGACATGCGGGCCGATCAGTCCCGAGGCCGTACTACCGCAACGCCTCGGAGGCCGACACCTCCGAGTCCGGCGGCTCAGCCACGGAAAGGCGTTGTTCCCTCACGGTGTTCGTGCCGAACACGAGAGTGCTGACGACGATCGCGGCGCCGGCCACGACGAACGGCGTTCCGAGGGAGAACAGGCCGGCGAGGAGGCCGCCCACGAGGGCGTCCGCGGGGACCGTGCCGAATCCGATGAGGCGGTACATGGCGGTCACGCGCCCCATCAGGTCCATCGGCGTGACGCTCTGGCGCAGGCTGCGAGCCACGATGGAGAAGGACACGCCGGCCAGGCCGGTCAGCAGCTGCAGGCCGTAGATCAGCCACACGCTGTGCGTCAGGCCGATCGCCAGCGTGGCCGCACCGGCGAGCACACTGGCGTCGAACATCGTGCCGGTCCGGCCGGCCAGCCGCACCACCCGCGAGGAGAGGGCGGCACCCAGTACCGCGCCGACACCGGTCCCTGTCAGCAGCACGCCGTAGGCGGCAGAGGACACGTCCAGGGCGTCCGTCGCGTAGAGGACGAACGTCGCGCTCGCCGCGCCGACCGACCCGTTGACCACGGCCACCCACAGTGCCATCGAGCGCAGCACGGGCTGGCGGACCAGGAAGCCGAAGCCCTCGACGGCCTCGCGGGTGAGCGAACCACCGGTGCGGGGCGCGGACTTGCGCTCGGGGAGCCGGGTCCGGAGGCGTTCGAAGAGGGCGGCGCTGACCGCGAAACTCGCCGCGTCGACCGCGAACGGCACCCAGCGGCCCACGCCGAACAGCACGCCGCCCAGGGCTGGTCCGGCGAAGTCCTCCCCGACGGACTGGGCGCCGCTGAGCCGGGAGTTGACGTGTTCCAGGCCCTGATCGGCGACGATCTCCGGGGTGAGCGCCTGGAGCGCGGTGTCGGCGAGCAGTTCGGCGATGCCGAGGACGACGGACAGGAGGTACAGGGCCCACAGGGCCATGGTGTCGGTGGCGACCAGCGCGACGAGGACGACGACCAGGAGCAGCCGGGTGAGCTGGACGCTGCGGACCAGCGAGATCCGGTCGACGCGGTCGACGAACGCACCGACATGCATACCGAACACCAGCTGCGGCACCTTCAGGGCCGCGGTGAGACCCGCCACGGCGACCGGGTCGCGGGTCAGTGCCACGGCGAGCAGCGGGAACGCCGACATGCGGACGCCGTCCCCGATGCTGGACGTCGCGGCGGACGTCCACAACAGGGTGGCGAGCCGGGCCCTCCTCACCGGTTCGGTCCTGCGGCGGCGCCGGTGGCGTCCGTCTCGGCCGCCCACCAGACGGGCGAAGCGGCGTAACCGCTGCGGGGGTTGATGTTGAGGGTGGTGTCGCCGTTGATGGCGTAGCGCCGCAGAACCCCGACCGCGGTGCCGCCGACGATGAAGCAGCCGTCGACGCTGACCGTCTCGGTGGTGACCTCCTCCAGCGCGCGATCAGTGTGCGTGACGGTGACGGCGTCGGGCACGAAGAGTTCCTGGACGACCCACCAGGCGCCGGCCCGACCGTCGGCCACGGCGCCCTCCACCAGGGCGCGCCAGGCGTCGTCGGCCACCTCGCGGCCGATGACGACACCGCGGCCGCCGTGTCCTCGTACGGGTTTGAGCAGCAGCTCCTCGCGGTGGGCGACGACGTACGGCACCAGGTCGATCTGGCGCTCGTCGCGGTAGGTATCGCGCGGCTCGACGACGCGGGTCCACGGCACGCTGCGCCGTACCCGGGCGGCCAGGTCCGCGTCGATGCCGCCGACGACCTCCTCGTCGGTCAGCACCGACAGCACCGCCTTGGACGCCAGCGTCTCGCCGCGGTAGCCGGTGAACAGGCCGACGACGCCCGCCCGCGCCGCCTCGAACAGCACGCGCAGCTTCTCCTGCTCGCGGGCGTTGTCCTGGGCCGGGGACTCGAAGCACCGGTAGACCAGTCCGATCGGGCGGCCCTGATAGGTGACCGCTTCGGAGCCGAACTCCAGGTCCTCGACCGCGCAGTACACAGCCTCCACGCCGAGCCGGGCCAACTCCGCGACGAACAGGTCGTACTGCCAGCTCAGCGGGCCCTCGTCACGCTCGTGGGCCCAGTAGCAGATGGCGAAGAGGCCGTCGTCGCGGCGGATCTCGCCCGACACGCCCTTGAGCAGGGCGGGCATGGCCGGGGACGGGGCGACGGGCCGGTCGGCACCGGTCTCCAGCAGCCGTTCCTGCGTGCGGGCCAGGATGTCGTGCAGCCCGAAGAGCCCCGCCGGGGAGTCGCTGTTGACCTCGACGACCAGGGTGCGCCCGCCGGACGTGATGACGTCGGGCCGGGCTATCGTCGCCCAGTCCTGGTGCGGCTGGTGGCCCAGCAGGACACCTCCTCGGGGGTGGCCCTGCACAGCGCGCCCAGCCGGGCGATGTCGCCCCCGCACACGTCGCGCAGGACGGCGTCGAGCCCGGCGAACACGTCGGTGCACGCCGACTCCAACCGCCGCAGCAGCGCGGGCGGTTCGACCGAGGGCCGGGTGACGAAACGCTCCTCGGCATACGGGGAGGACACCGCTCGTAGGTCGTGGAGCGCGGCGTCGATCGCCGCCCGGCGGGTGGGGAAGCGAGAAGTCATCCTTGGTCTCCCTGCGTCGTCGCGTCGTCGTTCCGTTTCGCCCCGGCCGGGGCGGCCGTCAGGATGCCGTGACCGCCGGGCACAGGTGCGTGGCGGCGAACCGCTCGATCGCGGTGTGCGCCCGCTCCGGCTGGTCCCACAGCACCTGATGGCTGGCCCCCTCGACGACGCACAGCTCACCCAGGCCCGGCGGCAGGGCGTCGACGGCCTCGGCGGCGACCGCGGGCGGCACCAGCGGGTCGAGTTCGCCGACCATGACGAGGACCGGTGAGCGGGCCGCGGCCAGCCCGGGGCGCAGGTCGAGCCGGTCGAGGGCGGGGATGAAGTGCGCGTTGACCTCTGGCGTGGCGATGCGCCGCGCACGTGCCCGGGCGAGCCGCGCGTCGGGCGGGCGGCGCGCGGACAGCGGGGCGCACACCTCGGCCCAGTCGCGCTCCGCCTCCGCGGACCGGTCGGTCAGGGAGCGCCGCATGACCTCGGCGGCCCGGTCGCCGCCGAGGTCGCGGTACCGCTGGACGATCTCGTCGTGGCCGGCCTGGCGCGGGCTGCTGCCCACCAGGACGGCACCGCCGGGCTGTTCCGGATGACGCGCGAGGTAGTGCTGCACGACGAAGCCGCCGAAGGACGTGCCGAGCACCAGCGGGCGGTGCAGGCCTAGGACGTCGATCAACTCCGCGACGTCGTCGGCCCATTCGTCGAGGTTCCAGGTGGCGGGGCCGGCGTGGTCACTGCGCCCGTGGCCTCGCTGGTCCGGCACGACGACCTGCGCCCACGACCGCGCAGGCTCCATGGTGAGCCGCAGCACGCCCGCGTCGATGCCCGGCCCGCCGTGCAGGGCGACGACGGCCGGGCGGCGGGTGTCGCCCTCCCATTCCTCGCCGAGAACGGAGACGTGGAGGCGGAGGTCACGGACCCGGACACGCATCAGGAGCTCCCGGAAGGTCGGGCGACCACCTCGAAGGAGAAGCGGTCGGGAATCATGCTGGACCGGACGTCCGGCGCGGACGGCGCGGTCACAGTGGTCACCACCACCGCACGGTCGATCACCGAGGCGGCTGTCAGCAACTGTGCCCTGCCGAGCCGTCCGCCCAGGCACCAGCGGCTGCCGCCCCCGAAGGGGAAGTAGGCGCCGGGGCCGGGACTGAGGTTCTCCCAGCGTCCCGGCTCGTAGTGCGACGGGTCGGTGTAGACGGCGGGATCGCGGTGGCTGACGTACGGCGAGACCATCACGGCGCAGTCGGCGGGGATGCGCCAGCCCGCGCACAGCTGCTCGCGGTCGGTCTCGCGGAACAGCATCCAGGTCGGGGGCCACAGCCGCAGCGACTCGTCGACGGCGTGCGCCACTTTCGTCGGGGACAGCGGGCCGCCCTCGGGCTGTCTGCCGGGGGCGCTCAGGCCGGCGATGATCCAGGTGATCCCGCAGCTCGGGGTCGTCCCGGCCCAGGCACAGCTGGGCGAAGGCCCGCGAGCCGGGCTCTGAGCTCTTCAGGGGGTGACGAGGTCGCCCGTGTCCACCGGCGCCGTGGCGTTGGCCGCGCGTCCGGCGTCGCCCGCGACCTCGTCCGCCGTCAGCACGTACCCCGTCTCCGGGTCCGACGTCGAGCGGGCGAAGACGACACCGTAGACCTGGCCGTCCGTGGTGAGCAGCGGGCCGCCGGAGTTGCCGGGCAGGACGGTGGAGCGGATCGAGTAGATGTCCCGGGTGACCGTGTCCGTGCTGTAGATGTTCTGGCCCGTGGCCCGGATCCGGGCGGCGACCGTGGCGGCCCGCAGCGTCAGATCGCCGTCCTCCGGATACCCCGCGACCACGGCCGCGTCGCCGCGCTTGGCGCCGCCGTCGAAGCGCAGGACGGGCGCGCGCAGCCCCGGCACGTACAGCACGGCCACGTCCCGGTCCGGGTCGAAGAGCACCACCCGGGCCGGGTACGCCGGGCCGACACCGCCGACCTGGACCGTCGGGTGGTCGATGCCCGCCACCACATGGGCGTTGGTCATGACGTGCCCCGCCGCGTACACGAAGCCGCTGCCCTCGCGGCCCTGGGCGCCGACGGCGCCCTCGATCTTCACCGTGCTGAGCTTGGCGGCGTTCGTCGCGCTCGGTGTGACGTTGTCCCCCGAGGGCCTGGGCACCCCGGCCGTCGGCTCGTTCTCGAACGGGTTGAAGACCTGGGGGAAGCCCGCCTGGGCGAGCGCGGTCGTGGCGCGCGAGAACCAGGCCGGGGTGGTGTCCGGCATCACCTTCTGCACGGAGCCCAGCAGCCGCGAGTCCCGGATCGAGTCCGTGACCAGCGGGGAGGAAGAGGCGCCCAGCACACTCGCGGCCACCCAGGCCACCAGCAGCACGGCCACCGTGTTGGCCGCCGCCCCGCCGATCCCGTCGGCCACCCGCAGCGGCCCGTGGTCCAGCTCGCGCCGCAGCTTCAGCGCGAGACGTCCCGCCAGCCCGTGGCCCACCACCGCCGGGACCAGCACGGTGAACACCGCGGTGACCGTCGCCGCCGTCGTCCCCCGCGTCACCAGGTGCATCACCCACGGCAGGATCCACACCCCGAGGACGGCCCCGCCCACGAAGCCGGCCAGGGAGACACAGCCGGCCACCAGCCCGCGCCGGTAGCCGGACGCCGCGTAGGCCAGGATGACCAGCATCAGCAGGATGTCGAGCAGGTCCACGGAGCCGCCTTTCTCTAGGACCCCTTAGTACGCGCCGCAGGGGCCCAGTGATCAGCCACGCGCGGGGGCGCCGGAAATCGTGTGCGCGTCGACCTGTGAAAACGCACCGGACCGGGACAATGGTTCCGCCAGGTGGCACAGCGCACATCGCACAGCCGGCGGGACCGGCCGAGAGTGGGGTCATGCGCGTCCTGCCAAGAGCCAGACCGGTGCGACCACCGTGCCTGCGGATTCCGGGGTCCGCCCTGCTGCTGCTCGGCGCTCTGCCCGGGTTCGCCGCCTCCCTCACCCTGATGACGTGCCCGTCCCGGGTCGAGCAGGCGGTGACGGCCCTGCGCCCGCATCCGGTCGAGGCCCGGTCCGCCGTCCTGCACGCGGCCCCCCGGCCGCGGATCATGCCGCGAACGGCCTGGGCGCGCGGGGGCAGGCCGAACCAGCCGCCGCCCCGCTACGACGACAAGGTCATCGCGGTCTTCGTGCACCACACCGCCTCGCCCAACCGCTACGACTGCGCCGACGTGCCCCGCATCATCAGGGCGCTGTACGCGGGCCAGATCGGCTACCGCCGGTGGGACGACATCGGCTACAACTTCCTCGTCGACCGCTGCGGCAGGATCTACGAGGGCCGCGCGGGCGGCACCGAGCGTCCCGTCACCGGCGCCCACACCCAGGGCTTCAACCACCGCACCGCCGGCATCGCCGCCATCGGCACCTTCACGGCGGGCGTGCCCGTGCCCCGGGCCATGACGGAGGCGATCGCCGCCCTGGCCGCGTGGAAGCTGGGCCTCGCGGACATCGACCCGCGCACCAAGGTCCGGCTCGTCTCCAGCAACGGCAAGAGCCGCTACAAGGAGGGCGCCACCGTCCTGCTGCCCGCCCTCGCGGGCCACAAGGACGGCTATGCGACCAACTGCCCCGGCGCGGCCCTCAGCGCCCTCCTCCCGGCGATCAGGGACCGGGCGGCGCATCTCCAGGGCAGACGGTGACCGGCCGGGCCCGCAAGGCCGGGGGAAACGCCCGCAGAGCGCCACGCCGCCCACGGCGTCCGCCCTCGACCGGGCCCGGCCGGACGCCGCCGCACCACACGGCCGGGCCCGGCCGGGAGCCGGGGACGGCCGGCCGGTGTCGGTCAGTCCGTGAACCGGACCCGGCGAGGAAGCCACCGCGCGTCCGCACCGTCAGTCAGTCCTTGAAGCGGTCCCACAGCCGGGGATAGCGCTCGGCGAGCACGGACTCGTTCTCCAGGTCGAACGGTGTCCCCTCCGGCTCGGAGGCCGTGGGCGGGATGCCCAGGTCGGGCGCCACGGTCCCGGTGAGCTGCTCGTACGCCTCGTCCGCGGCGTAGCCCAGTTCCTCGCCGTCCCCGTCCACCTCCTCGTCGAAGTCCCCCAGCAGACCGGCGAGCGCGTCGGGGTCGTGCAGGGCTCCCTCGAAGACCTCCCGGCCCTGGCCGATCAGCCAGCACCGGAAGAAGTCGAACGCGTCGTCGCTCGCCCCGTCGAGCAGCACCCAGGCGGCGCCCCACAGGTCCCAGCGGTAGGCGCGGTTGTAACGGCACTCGAAGTGGCGGGCGAAGTCCAGCACGGTGTCCGGGTCCAGTCGCAGCAGCCGTGCGACGAGCTGGTCGGCCTGCTCGTCGGGGTCGCCCCCGGCGGCCTCCCGGCTCGCGTCCACCAGCTCCCAGAACTCCGTCTCGTCCATCACGGGACCAGCATCGGCCCTCGGCGGGCGGGGCGCACGTGGAGTGCGGCGGGATGTCACCGGTCGTAGAGCCGGGCGAGCCGCAGCGCGTCCCGCGCGAAACGGGCGCGCAGTTCCGGAGGCGACACCACCTCGACCTCCGGCCCCAGCGCCGTGAGTTGTGTGTGCGCGACCTCCTCGGACTCCACCGGCAGGGGCACCGTCACCCACCCCTGCCCGTCCGGCGCGCCCGCGGCCGCCAGCGCGGCACGGGCCGACGCGGGATCCACGGCGTGCGGCAGTCTGCGCACGCCCTCCCCGGACAACCGCACCACGACCTCGGCCCGCAGGAGGGACTGCGCGAACTGTTCGGCCCGCTCCGCCCAGAAGGCGGGCAGATCGAACCCCTCGTCCCGCGCGAACCGCTCCGCACCGGGGACCACGGCCGTGCAGCGGTCGACGCGGTACACCCGGAAGACCTGGGCCTCGGCCACCCGCGCGCACAGGTACCACACCCCCGCCTTGAGCACGAGCCCGTACGGTTCCAGCTCCCGCTCCGCCTCGCCCGCGCCGCGCCGGTAGCGCGCGGTGATCCGCCGGTCGTCCCAGACCGCGTCCGCGATCTGGGGCAGCAGCGGCGGGGTCGCCGGCTCCGCGAACCAGGCGGGCGCGTCCAGATGGAACCGCTGCGCCGCCGTACGGGAGGCGTCGCGCAGGGAGGGGAGCAGCGCCGCGGACACCTTCAGCCGGGCCGCGGAGGCCGCGTCCTGAAGGCCCATCTCGCGCAGCGCCCCCGGCACCCCGCTGAGGAACAGCGCCTCGGCCTCGCCGCGGGCGAGCCCGGTCAGCCGGGTGCGGTAGCCGCCCACGAGCCGGTAGCCCCCGGCCCGCCCGCGGTCCGCGTACACCGGGACCCCCGCCTCCGAGAGGGCCTGCGCGTCCCGGGTGACGGTCCGCTCGGACACCTCGAGCTCACGGGCCAGCTCGGCCGCGGTCATCGAGGTCCGGGACTGGAGCAGCAGGACCATTTTGATCAGACGGGCGGCACGCATGCGGCCATCATGCCCCCGGCCACCGACAGCGAAGGGGTACGGCAGCCGCCGTACCCCTTCGCCCTCACCCTTCACGGCCCTTACAGGCCGTACTTCTCCCGGGCCTCCTTCACGGCCGTCGCCTTGATCTCGCCGCGCCGGGCGAGCTGGGCGAGGGCCGCGACCACGATCGACGGGGCGTCGACGCCGAAGTGGCGCCGGGCGGCCTCACGGGTGTCCGAGAGGCCGAAGCCGTCGGCGCCCAGCGAGGTGTAGTCCTGCTCCACCCACTGCGCGATCTGGTCCGGGACCTGGCGCATGTAGTCGGACACCGCGAGCACCGGGCCCTCGGCGCCCTGGAGCGCCTGCCGGACGTACGGCACCCGCTCCTCGCCCCGCAGCAGCGCCGCGTCCGCCTCCATGGCGTCCCGGCGCAGCTCGCCCCAGGACGTCGCCGACCACACGTCCGCCGCGACGCCCCACTCCTCGGCGAGCAGCTTCTGTGCGTCGAGCGCCCAGTGGATCGCGGTCCCGGAGCCCAGCAACTGGATGCGCGGGGCGATGGGGGCACCTCCCTGCTCGAGCGAAGCCGAGAGCTCGGGGGAAACCGGGGACAGGCCCGCAGACTCGGCGGTGTTGTAGCGGTACAGGCCCTTGACGATGCCCTCGTCGATACCGAGGCCGGACGGCTTCGCGGGCTGCGGCAGCGGCTCGTTGTAGACCGTGAGGTAGTAGAAGACGTTCGGGTCCTCGCCCGGCGCGCCCTCGCCGTACATCCGGCGCAGGCCGTCCTTCACGATCACGGCGATCTCGTACGCGAAGGCCGGGTCGTAGGCCAGCGCGGCCGGGTTGGTGGCCGCGATCGCCGGGGAGTGGCCGTCGGCGTGCTGGAGGCCCTCGCCCGTCAGCGTCGTACGGCCGGCGGTGGCGCCGACGAGGAAGCCGCGGCCGAGCTGGTCGCCGAGCTGCCACATCTGGTCGGCGGTGCGCTGCCAGCCGAACATCGAGTAGAAGATGTAGAAGGGGATCATCGCCTCGCCGTGCGTCGCGTACGACGTCGACGCGGCGATGAAGTCGGCCATCGAACCGGCCTCGGTGATCCCCTCGTTGAGGATCTGGCCGTTCTTGGCCTCCTTGTAGAACATCAGCTGGTCACGGTCGACCGGCTCGTACGTCTGGCCCTTCGGCGAGTAGATGCCGAGGGACGGGAAGAGCGACTCCATGCCGAAGGTGCGCGCCTCGTCCGGGACGATCGGCACCCAGCGCCGGCCCGTCTCCTTGTCGCGGACCAGGTCCTTGACCAGGCGGACGAAGGCCATGGTGGTCGCCACGTTCTGGGAGCCGGAACCCTTGTCGAAGGACGCGAACGCCTTCTCGGCCGGGGCGGGCAGCGGCGCGAGAGGGTGGACGCGGCGGGCCGGGGCCGGACCGCCGAGGGCCGCGCGGCGCTCCTGGAGGTAGCGGACCTCGGGGGAGTCGGTGCCCGGGTGGCCGTAGGGCACCACGCCGTCGGCGAACCGCGCGTCCGGGATCGGCAGCTCCAGCAGGTCGCGCATCACCTTGAACTCGTCCACCGTCAGCTTCTTCATCTGGTGGTTGGCGTTCTTCGACGCGAAGCCCGTGCCGAGGGTGTGGCCCTTGACCGTCTGCGCCAGGATCACCGTCGGGGCGCCCTTGTGCTCCAGGGCGGCCTTGTAGGCGGCGTACACCTTGCGCGGCTCGTGACCGCCGCGCGAGAAGTGGAAGCAGTCGAGGATCTTGTCGTCGCTCAGCAGCTTCGCCATCTCGACGAGCGCCGGGTCCTTGCCGAAGAAGTCCTCGCGGATGTAGGCGGCGTCGCGGGTCTGGTACGTCTGGACCTGCGCGTCCGGTACCTCGCGCAGCCGGCGGACCAGCGCGCCCGTGGTGTCGAGGGCGAACAGCTCGTCCCAGGCGCTGCCCCACAGCGACTTGACGACGTTCCAGCCGGCGCCGCGGAACTGGGCCTCCAGCTCCTGCACGATCTTGAAGTTGGCGCGGACCGGGCCGTCGAGGCGCTGCAGGTTGCAGTTGATGACGAAGGTGAGGTTGTCCAGCTCCTCGCGGGCGGCCAGCGCGAGCGCGGCCGTCGCCTCCGGCTCGTCCATCTCGCCGTCGCCGAGGAAGGCCCAGACATGGGACGCCGAGACGTCCTTGATGCCGCGGTTGGTGAGGTAGCGGTTGAAGCGCGCCTGGTAGATCGCCGACAGCGGGCCGAGACCCATGGAGACGGTGGGGAACTCCCACAGCCAGGGCAGGCGGCGCGGGTGCGGGTAGGAGGGCAGGCCGTTGCCGCCGGCCTCCCGGCGGAAGTTGTCGAGGTGGTGCTCGTCCAGCCGGCCGTCGAGGAAGGCGCGGGCGTAGATCCCGGGGGAGGCATGGCCCTGGATGTAGAGCTGGTCGCCCGAGCCGTCGCCCTCCTTGCCCCGGAAGAAGTGGTTGAAGCCGGTCTCGTAGAGCCAGGCGGCCGAGGCGAAGGTGGCGATGTGGCCGCCGACGCCGTACTTGCTGCCGCGGGTCACCATCGCGGCCGCGTTCCAGCGGTTCCAGGCGGTGATCCGGGCCTCCATCGCCTCGTCACCGGGCACGGCCGGTTCGGCGGCGGACGGGATGGTGTTGACGTAGTCCGTCTCGAGCAGCTTCGGCAGCGGGACGCCGGTGCCCTCGGCGCGCTCCAGCGTGCGGCGCATCAGATACGCGGCACGGTACGGCCCGGCCGCCTCGGTGACGGCGTCCAGGGAGGCCTGCCATTCGGCGGTCTCCTCGGGGTCGCGGTCCGGGAGCTGGTCGAGCTCGCTCGGCTGGATGGCCTTGGGGTCGGTCATGTCGCCGCCTTCCTCAGTCGAAGGGGGTTCCCTCATCGGTAAGGGTCGGGGGTGCCCTTGGTCTTTGGCAGGACAGGGCTGCGGACTTCGGTGGAAGTCCGTCGGCGACTGTAACTCCTTGATCGATGATCGATCAAAGGGGCGAGGGGCAAAACCTCTTGATTCCGAGAAAGTCGGCACGCGGTGCCTTCGAATGAGACACCGAGTGTCGCCTTTTTCCCTGGTTTTCGCAGGTCGTGTGTGTCCGAGCGGGGGAGCGCTCCGGTGTGCTCTCAGGCCCGCGGGGCGCACCCCAGCACATGTGCCTTCACGATCTCCGCGATACCCGGGTCACGCCGCTGGAACGCGGCCACCAACTCGTCGTGCTCCTCCGCGTACGACTGCTGCACCGTCCCCAGCCAGCGGATCGACAGGGCCGTGAACACCTCGATGCCGAGACCCTCCCAGGTGTGCAGCAGCACCGAGTTCCCGGCCGCCCGCACCAGCTCCCGGTGGAAGGCCACCGTGTGCCGCACCTGCGCCGTCCCGTCCGCCCTGCGGTCCGCCTCGTAGAGGGCCGCGACATGCGGCTCCAGGGCCGAGCAGTCCTCCGCCAGCCGTGCGGCCGCCAGCTCCGCGGCGATGGCCTCCAGACCGGCCCGGACGGGGTAGCTCTCCTCCAGGTCGGCGGCCGTCAGGTTCCGCACCCGTACACCCTTGTTGGGTGCCGACTCGATCAGCCGCAGCGACTCCAGCTCCCGCAGCGCCTCCCGCACCGGCGTCTGGCTGACCTCCAGCTCCGTGGCGATCCGTCGCTCCACGATCCGCTCGCCCGGCTTCCAGCGCCCGCTGACGATCCCCTCCACGATGTGCTCGCGGATCTGTTCGCGCAGCGAGTGGACGACGGGCGCGGTCATGAGGGCTCCTCAGTCGGGGCGTGCGACCTTTAGACAATACGGCCGCCAGTCCCTGCGGGAAGAGCGCATGCGGGCGCTTTCCCCGCAGGTGAGACAAGGCTTACACACCGCCCGGGCCCGCAGACACGGGCGCCCCCGCCCGGAGACTTCCGGACGGGGGCGCCGTGGTACTGGTCACCTGTCGGTGGCCCGGAGGCCCGGCTCGGCCTCGTGCAGATCCTCGGCCCCGGTCAGAGCCCGAGCTCGACCTCGAACTCGCCGGCCTCCAGGATCGCCTTGACCGCGGTCAGGTAACGGGCGGCGTCGGCGCCGTCCACCAGACGGTGGTCGTAGGAGAGGGTCAGGTAGGTCATGTCGCGGACGCCGATGACCGTGCCCTCCTCGGTCTCGATGACCGCCGGGCGCTTGACCGTGGCACCGATGCCGAGGATCGCGACCTGGCCCGGCGGCACGATGATCGTGTCGAACAGCGCGCCGCGCGAACCGGTGTTGCTGATGGTGAAGGTCGCGCCGGACAGCTCGTCCGGGGTGATCTTGCTGGCCCGGACCTTGCCCGCCAGCTCGGCCGTGGCCTTGGCGATGCCCGCGATGTTGAGGTCACCGGCGTGCTTGATGACCGGGGTCATCAGGCCCTTCTCGGAGTCCACCGCGATACCGACGTTCTCGGTGTCGAAGTAGGTGATGGTGCCCTCGGCCTCGTTGATCCTGGAGTTGATGACCGGGTGGGCCTTCAGCGCCTGGGCCGCCGCCTTCACGAAGAACGGCATCGGGGAGAGCTTGACGCCCTCGCGGGCCGCGAACGCGTCCTTGGCCTGGGCGCGCAGACGCATCAGGCGGGTCACGTCGACCTCGACCACCGAGGAGAGCTGGGCCTGCTCGCGCAGGGCCTTGACCATGTTGTCGCCGATGACCTTGCGGATCCGCGGCATCTTCACGGTCTGGCCGCGCAGCGGGGAGGCCTCCAGAACCGGGGCCTTCTTCGCGGCCGGAGCGGCGGGGGCCGGAGCCGCGGCCGGGGCGGCCGCGGCGGCCTTCGCGGCCTCGGCGGCGGCGAGGACGTCCTGCTTGCGGATGCGGCCGCCGACGCCGCTGCCCTTGACGGTGGACAGGTCGATGCCGTTCTCGGCGGCGAGCTTGCGCACCAGCGGGGTCACATAGGCACCCTCGTCGGTCGGCTGCGCGGCGGGCACCACGGGCGCCGGGGCCGGGGCGGCGGGCGCGGCCGGAGCCGGGGCGGCAGCGGCGGGGACCGCCGGAGCGGCCGGAGCCGGAACAGCGGGCGCCGGAACAGCGGGAGCCGGGGCCGGGACGGCGGGCGCGGCCGGAGCCGCGGCGGCAGCGGCGGGCGCCGGAGCGGCCGGGGCCGGAGCGGCTACGGGAGCGGCACCCGGCTGGCCGATGACGGCGAGCTTGGCGCCGACCTCGGCGGTCTCGTCCTCGCCGACCACGATCTCCAGGAGCACGCCGGAGGCGGGCGCCGGGATCTCGGTGTCGACCTTGTCCGTGGAGACCTCGAGCAGCGGCTCGTCGGCCTCGATGGAGTCGCCGACCGACTTCAGCCAGCGGGTGACGGTGCCCTCGGTGACCGACTCGCCGAGCGCGGGCAGGACCACGTCCGTTCCCGGGGCGCCACCGGCCGGAGCGGCGGGGGCGGCAGCCGGGGCCGGAGCGGCCGGGGCCTCGGCGACCGGGGCCGGGGCGACCGGGGCCGGGATGGGCTCGGCGGCCGGGGCGGGAATCTCGGCGGCGGCCGGGGCCGGAGCCGCGGCGGGGGCGCCCGTGCCGTCGTCGATGACGGCCAGCTCGGCGCCGACCTCGACGGTCTCGTCCTCGGCGACCTTGATGGAGGTCAGGACACCGGAGGCGGGGGCGGGGATCTCGGTGTCGACCTTGTCGGTCGAGACCTCGAGCAGCGGCTCGTCGGCTTCGACGCGCTCGCCTTCGGCCTTGAGCCAGCGGGTGACGGTGCCCTCGGTGACGCTCTCACCGAGCGCCGGAAGGGTTACGGAAACCGGCATGGTTTCGGTTGCTCCTTACGAAGTGCGGAAGTCTGTGAAATCGCGTTCGTCGACCGAGGGTCAGTCGTGCATGTGGAGAGGCTTGCCGGCCAGGGCCAGGTGAGCCTCGCCGAGCGCCTCGTTCTGCGTCGGGTGGGCGTGGATGAGCTGGGCCACCTCGGACGGCAGCGCCTCCCAGTTGTAGATCAGCTGGGCCTCGCCGACCTGCTCGCCCATGCGGTCGCCGACCATGTGGACACCGATCACGGCGCCGTCCTTGACCTGGACGAGCTTGACCTCGCCCGCGGTCTTCAGGATCCGGCTCTTGCCGTTGCCGCCGAGGGGGAACTTGATGGAGACGACCTTGTCCGCGCCGTAGATCTCCTTGGCCTTGGCCTCGGTGATACCGACGGAGGCGACCTCCGGCTGGCAGTACGTGACCCGCGGCACGCCGTCGTAGTCGATCGGGACGACCTTCAGGCCGGCCAGCCGCTCCGCCACCAGGATGCCCTCGGCGAAGCCGACGTGCGCGAGTTGGAGCGTCGGGACCAGGTCACCGACGGCGGAGATGGTGGGGACGTTGGTGCGCATGTACTCGTCGACCAGGACGTAGCCGCGGTCCATGGCGACGCCGGCCTCCTCATAGCCCAGGTTCTGGGAGACCGGGCCGCGGCCGACGGCGACGAGGAGGATCTCGGCCTCGAACTCCTTGCCGTCGGCGAGGGTGACCTTCACACCGTCCTGGGTGTACTCGGCCTTCTGGAAGAAGGTACCCAGGTTGAACTTGATGCCGCGCTTGCGGAAGGCGCGCTCAAGAAGCTTGGAGGAGTTCTCGTCCTCGACCGGGACGAGGTGCTTCAGGCCCTCGATGACCGTGACGTCGGCACCGAAGGACTTCCAGGCGGAGGCGAACTCGACGCCGATGACGCCGCCGCCGAGGATGATCGCGGACTGGGGCACGCGGTCCAGGACGAGGGCGTGGTCCGAGGCGATGATGCGGTTGCCGTCGATCTGGAGGCCGGGCAGCGACTTCGGCACGGAACCGGTCGCCAGGAGGACGTGGCGGCCCTGGATCCGCTGACCGTTCACATCGACGGAGGTCGGGGAGGACAGCCGGCCCTCGCCCTCGATGTAGGTCACCTTGCGGGAGGCGATCAGGCCCTGGAGACCCTTGTACAGGCCCGTGACGACCTCGTCCTTGTACTTATGGACGGCCGGGACGTCGATGCCCTCGAAGCTGGCCTTGACACCGAACTGCTCGCTCTCACGGGCCTGGTCGGCGACCTCGCCCGCGTGCAGCAGAGCCTTGGTGGGGATGCAACCCTTGTGCAGGCAGGTGCCGCCGACCTTGTCCTTCTCGATCAGGGCGACGTCCAGACCCAGCTGCGCCCCGCGCAGGGCCGCGGCGTAACCACCGCTACCACCGCCGAGGATCACTAGGTCGAAAACGGTGCTGGCGTCGTTCGCCACGTCACGTCCTCCATGCATGTGCGCCGTGCGCCGGTCTCCGATGACCGGCAGGCGGCTGGTGTCCGGCCGCTTGTTGCTTCGGCCCTTCGGTGGGGGCCCTGTCCTGCCGAGACCCCATCTTTGCACTTGTCGGCGGATCAGGGGACGCCGGGCCGAGGTCTGAGACGTCGGATCCATCACGTCGGGAGGTCGCGGCCGCCCCGCCCGAGCGGATTTCGTCGAGGGCGTAACGCCCGCACGGCCGGGAGCACGGCCCGGGGAGCAGGCCGGGTCACGCGCGAGGCCCGCCCGTCCTGCGGCGACGAGGCACGGAGACGGCGGCGGTGCGGGGCGCCCCGGGATCGCGGTGGCGAGGGCACCTTGGGGGTGCGCTGACGAGGGCGGCCCCCGGGTGCCGTGGCATCCGGGGGCCGCCCTCGTGGTGTGCCTGCCGTACGGCCAGGCGTCAGCCGAGGTCGCCCGCGGCGGTCAGCTCCGCGAGCCGCACCAGGGTGCGGACCGCCGAGCCCGTGCCGCCCTTCGGGGTGTAGCCGAAGGGGGCCTGCTCGTTGAAGGCCGGGCCGGCGATGTCGAGGTGGGCCCAGGTGATGCCCTCGCCGACGAACTCCTTCAGGAACAGACCGGCGACCAGGCCGCCGCCCATCCGCTCGCCCATGTTGGCGATGTCGGCCGTCGCGGAGTCCATGCCCTTGCGCAGGTGCTCCGGCAGCGGCATCGGCCAGGACTCCTCGCCGACCTCGGCGGCGGTCTCGTGGATCGCGGTGCGCAACGCGTCGTCGTTCGCCATGATCCCGAAGGTGCGGCTGCCGAGCGCCAGCACCATGGCGCCGGTCAGGGTCGCGACGTCCACGATCGCGTCCGGGCTCTCCTCCGACGCCGCCCACAGCGCGTCGGCGAGCACCAGACGGCCCTCGGCGTCCGTGTTGAGGACCTCGACGGTCTTGCCGCTGTACATGCGCAGCACGTCGCCGGGGCGGGTCGCCGACCCGGACGGCATGTTCTCGGCCAGGGCGAGCCAGGCGGTGACGTTGACCTCGAGACCGATCCGGGCGGCCGCCACGACCGCGGCGAAGACCGCCGCCGCGCCGCTCATGTCGGACTTCATGGTCTCGTTGTGGCCGGCCGGCTTCAGGGAGATGCCGCCCGAGTCGTAGGTGATGCCCTTGCCGACGAAGGCCAGGTGCTTGCTCGCCTCGGGGTGCGTGTACGACAGCTTCACCAGGCGGGGAGCGGAGGCCGAGCCCGCGCCGACGCCGAGGATGCCGCCGTAGCCGCCCTTGGCCAGCGCCTTCTCGTCGAGCACCTGCACCTTGAGGCCGTGCTCCTTGCCCGCGGTCTGGGCGAGGGACGCGAAGGCCGCCGGGTTCAGGTCGTTGGGCGGCATGTTGATCAGGTCGCGGGCGCGGTTGAGTTCCTCGGTGACCGCGACGGCGCGGTCGACGGCCGCCTTGTGGGCCTTGTCGCGGGGCTTGCCGCCGAGCAGGGCGACCTCGGCGAGCGGGGCCTTGCCGTTCTTGGCGTTCTTGGAGTTCCTGCCGTTCTCCTTGTACGCGTCGAAGGAGTACGCGCCGAGCAGCGCGCCCTCGGCGATGACGCCGGCGTCGGCGGCGTCCGTGAGCGGCAGCGCGAAGACGGCCTTCTTGGAACCGCCGAGCGCACGGGCGGCGGCGCCGGCGGCCCGGCGCAGCGACTCGGCGGCGTAGGCCTCGTCCTTCTCCGGTGCGGGGCCGAGGCCCACGGCCACCACGACGGGGGCCTTGAAGCCGGCGGGCGCGGGCAGCTTCGTCACCTCGCCCTCGGTACCCGAGGCGCCCAGGGTCTCCAGGACAGCGGCGAGCCCGCCGTCGTACGCCTGGTCCACGGCCTCGGCGCCCGGTGCGACGACCGGGCCTGAGGCGCCCTTCGCGACACCGACCACGATCGCGTCGGCGCGCAGGCCGGCGGGCGCAGCGGTGCTGAGAGTGAGAGCAGTCACGGTGGTGAATTCTCGCTTCCGATTGAGTTTCGGTGGCCGAACAGGATGGGGTCGACCGGCCCGGGGCCCGACCCTGGATTGGTCCGATTGTTCGGTCTTCACCTGGGCGGGAATCACCCGGCATGAGCCTACGCGGGGTGGCCGGTCCGCTCAGCGCGGTGGGTGTTCACCTCATCGTCGCGCCCCGGCCGTCTCCCGTCGCCTCCCGGTGACCGGGGTCACACGCGGGAGTTCCGGGGGCGTTCATGGCGCGGAGGCGGTCAGCCCAGGGACAGGACGACGAGCGCGGTCGTCGCCGCCGTTTCCGCGAGGGCGCCGAAGACATCCCCCGTCACTCCGCCGAACCGTCGGACGCAGTGGCGCAGCAGCAGTTCCGCGGCGGCCACCGAGACGACCACCGAGGCCGCCGTGCGCACCGCGCCGTAGGGGCCGAACAGCGCGCCCCCGGCCGCCGCCGCCGCGGTCACGGCGAGTCCCACGGCGAGGGCGCCGCCCACCGGGACCACTCCCGCGACCGCGGCCCCCAGCCCCTCCGGCCGCGCGGCCGGCACCCCGTCGCGCGCGGCCAGCGTGAGGGCGAGCCGCGCGGCGGTCGCCGAGACGACGGCGGCCAGCAGGCCCCGCGTCCAGGAGGCGCCGAAGGCCTGCGCGAGGGCCGCGACCTGGGCGAGCAGGACGAGGACCACCGTGATCACGCCGAACGGCCCGATGTCCGACTGCTTCATGATCCGCAGCGCGTCCTCGGCGGGCTTTCCGCTGCCGAGGCCGTCGGCGGTGTCCGCGAGCCCGTCCAGGTGCAGGCCCCGGGTCAGCGCGGCCGGTACGGCGGCAGTGGCGACGGCGGCCGTCAGCGGACCCGCGCCCAGCAGGAGCAGGACCGCGCCGAGCAGTCCGGCGAGGACGCCGACCACCACTCCGGCGAGCGGCGCGCACACCATTCCGCCGCGTGCGGCCCGACGGTCCCAGCGGGTCACCGTGACGGGCAGCACGGTGAGGGTGCCGAAGGCGAAGCGGAGGCCGTGCGCGTACGGGGTCTTGGACACGGGCGAAGGGTACGTGAGCGGTGCGGCCACCTCGTCGAGGGGCGGCCGGGAGCGGGCACTTCGGGAGCGCACCCGGCTCCCCGTGAGCCGGACGGTTCCCTCGCCGCCGGCCACGCGCCAGTGCCGGGGCGGGCCCGCGCGGCTACCGCCACGACCGCCGCCGGGCGGTCCCCGGCCGAGGGGTTCAGGACCGGATCGGCGGCAGGCCCGACTCACAGGACACCCGGGCGCCCCAGCGCCAGTACCGGACCAGCGCCGACATCCCGCACAGCACCAGCACCGCGGCGATCGCGGCGATGTGCTCCTTGCCCGCGAGGTTCTCCTTGACCAGGAGTTCCCCGGCCATCGCCGCCGTCACCACGCCCGCGGTGAGGTACGCCCGGTACCGCCAGCACAGGAACAGGGCCAGCCCGATCACCGCCGCCGACGGACCGGTGTCGACGACCTGCGCGTCCGTCGGGGGCAGCCCCAGCGGATGATGCGCCCCCCACTGGATGCCCACGCGCGCGTAGAGCGTGCCGGCCAGCGTGGCGACGTACGCGATGCCGAGCGTGCGCCACCAGCCCAGACAGATCTCGGCGATCCCGAACACGCACAGGACCTGCAGGAGCGCCCCCCACACCGGCAGATCGAGGGCCGGTACGAAGAGGGAGAGCGGCGTGCGCAGCAGGGCCGGACCGAGCGGGTCCTCGGCCCGTACGGACCCGATGTGCTGCACGAACCCGAAGCCCCACGACTGGTTCTGCACGAACTGCAGGACCGACGTCAGGCACACGGCCGTCAGCGTCATCGGGACCGCCCGCCAGCTCCGTCGCGCGAGGTCCTGACGCACGGTGACGTACAGCGGTCCCCATTCGGCGCGGGCCAGGCGGGCGAGGGCGTTCATCCAGCGTTCCTCATCGTCCGACGCTCCTCATCCGTGCGACTCCAGATGCTTGCGGTGCAGCCACTTCGGCAGTCCCGGTGCCTCCAGGAACCCCTCGGCGCGCGCCGAGGCGATGCCGATGCGCAGCAGGTCCGCGCTCTTCTCGAAGAGCAGGAACCGGGGCTCCCAGATGGGCCGGTACTTCGCGTTGGCCCGGTACAGCGACTCGATCTGCCACCAGCGCGAGAAGAAGCTGAGCAGCGAACGCCACAGCCTCAGCACCGGTCCGGCACCGAGGCGCGCACCACGTTCGAAGACGGATCGGAACATGGCGAAGTTGAGCGAAACCTGGGTGACCCCGATCTCCGCGGCGCGGCGCAGGAGTTCGATGACCATGAACTCCATCAGTCCGTTGTCCGAGTCGCGGTCACGGCGCATCAGGTCGAGCGACAGCCCGTGCGGTCCCCAGGGCACGAAGGACAGCAGCGCCCGCAGCCGGCCCTCGGCGTCCGCGCACTCCAGCATCACGCACTGCCCGTCCCGCGGGTCGCCGAGCCGCCCCAGCGCCATGCTGAACCCGCGCTCGGTGGCCCCGTCCCGCCAGTCGTCGGCCTTCTGAAGCAAAAGCGCCATCTCGCCCGCGGGGATGTCCTCATGGCGCCGGATGCGCACCGTGTACCCGGCGCGCCGCACCCGGTTGTAGGCCTGGCGGACGGTGCGCATGGCCCGCCCCTCCAGGGTGAACTCGACGACCTCCACGATGGCTTCGTCACCGAGTTCGAGGGCGTCCATCCCGTGGCGCGCGTACACGGTCCCGGCTTCCTCGCTCGCGCCCATCACGGCCGGGATCCAGCCGTGCACCCGGGCCTCGGCGAGCCAGGGCTCGATGGCGCCGGGCCATGCCTCGGGGTCGCCGAGCGGGTCGCCGGAGGCGAGCGAGACACCGCCGACGACCCGGTAGGCGACCGCGGCCTTGCCGGTGGGCGACCAGATCACGCTCTTCTCCCGGCGCAGCGCGAAGTAGCCGAGCGAGTCCCGCTCGCCGTGCCGGGCGAGCAGCGCGCGCAGCCGCTTCTCGTCGTCCTCGGTGAGGGGGTCGACGGCGCGCCGGGAGCGGAAGGCGGCGTACAGCACGGCGAGGACGAGCAGCGTGCTGAACACGTTGATGGTGACGTTGACCCAGTTCGGCGTGGAGACACCGGGGTAGTGCGACTCGTCGGCGGCGACCGAGACCAGCCGCAGGGTGCCGTAGCGCCACCGGTCCAGGAAGGTCGAGCGGTGCGGGTCGTGCGCGGTGTTGGTGACGGTCACCAGGAGCGCGGCGAGCAGCGAGGAGGCGAGCAGGCCGCCGACGGCGACCACGGCGGCGAGCCGGGGGTTGGAGCGGTCGCCCTTGGCGTAGAACTCGCGCCGCCCGAGGAGAAGGGCCCCGACGAAGCCCGCGGTGAGCATCAGCGAGACCCAGTTCTGCGCGTACTGCCGGATCTCCGGGAAGCTCAGGGCGAGGGCGAACAGCAGCAGGAACGGCCCGCTGAGTACGAGGTTGAGGATCCACGCGGCCCGCTTGCGCCGCCGCATGGTGACGGCGAGGAACATCGTGAAGACGCCCGAGGCGAAACCCGCGGTCAGCAGGTACGGGGTGAAGAGGTTCTCCTGGTTGTGCCGCCGTACGTCCTGCCCCAGGGAGACCCATACGGCGGAGAGGAAGTTGATGAAGGTGACGGCGCGCAGATACCAGACGGCGCATGCGGCGGCCCGCCGGGAGGCCCGACTGGACCGCCGCCGCGCCTCGCCCTCCGGCCGAACCGAGCGCTCCTGTTCCATGCTGAAACGGGCATCTCCCATGAAGGGCGATGATATGGGGCGGCCGGGTGTGTGCGGGGGAGCGGTGCGGGGCGGAATCCGGCCGACCTGATCCCCCGGGCCGGCCGTGCGGCCGACTGTCCGTCATGTCCCGTATGTCCGGAGGTTGTTGCCGTGCCCGGCGCTCGTCGCCTGGCCGCTGGCACCGTGCTCGGCGGCTCGTCCGGGCTGCTCGTCGCCCGGCCGTCCGCGTCCTGTCCGGCCGGGCGTAGCGCGCGCTCCTCCCGGGGCGCCCCCGTTACGCGTCGCCCCCGGCCTCCGCGGGCTTCTCCGGAAGTTCCGCCGCCAGCGCGGCGGCGGCCTGCACCAGGGGCAGCGCCAGCAGGGCCCCGGCCCCCTCGCCGACGGTCACGCCGTGGTCGAGGAGCGGCTCCAGTGCCATCCGGTCCAGCGCCTTGGCCTGCGCGGGCTCCCCGCTGTTCTGCCCGGCCAGCCACCAGTCCGGCGCGCGGAACGCGATCCGCTGCGCGACCAGCGCGCACGCCGCCGACACGACCCCGTCCAGGATCACCGGGGTCTTGCGCACGGCGCACTGCAGCAGGAAGCCCGTCGTCGCGGCCAGATCGGCCCCGCCGACCGCGGCGAGCAACTGCACCTGGTCGCCCAGCACCGGCCGGGCCCGCCGCAGCGCGTCCCGTACGGCCGCACACTTGCGCATCCACGCCAGGTCGTCGATCGCGAGACCCCCGCGCCCGGTCACCACGGACGCGTCCGTCCCGCACAGTGCGGCGATCAGCACAGCCGCCGGCGTGGTCCCGCCGACGCTCACGTCGCCGAGGACCACCAGGTCGGTCCCGGCGTCCGCCTCCTCGTCCGCGACCGCGACCCCCGCCCGGAACGCCGCCTCCGCCTCTTCGGGCGTCAGCGCGTCCTCGACGTCGATGCGTCCGCTCCCGCGCCGCACCCGGTGCCGTACGACCTCCGCGGGCAGTTCGTCCGGATCGCAGTCGAGCGCCATGTCGACCACGCGCACGGGCACGTTGAGCTGTCGCGCCAGGATCGCCGCCGGGCTCGCGCCTTCCAGCACCGCCCGCACCAGCCGGTCCGCGCTGCCCGCCGGACGCGCGGACACCCCGAGAGAAGCGACGCCGTGGTCGCCCGCGAACAGCACCACGCGCGGTCGCTCGACCGGCCGGACGGGTACGGCGGACTGTGCGGCCGCCAGCCACTCACCCAGGTCGTCCAGACGGCCCAGTGCCCCGGGCGGCACGATCCGATGCTCCCGGCGCGTCTCCGCGTCGCGGCGCACCCCGCTGTCGGGGCGCTCGATCAGATCGGTGAAGTCGTCGAGATTAAGCGAGCTCATTGGCCGAACAGTACCGGCCCCGATCGAGCGTCGAGGTGCCACGTCGGCGGCACGTCATTGCGCCCTGGAGCGGTGTCCCGTACATACCTTTTGGGCATGTATGGTCGCGCACCCCGCGGTTCCGGCCGTACCCCGTGCCGCCGCGGCCTCCGTCGCCCCGCCCGCCCCTCAGCCGCCACAGGAGCCGCCCATGCGCCGCACCCCACGGACGGCCGCCGCGCGCCGCGCCGAGCGCCCCGGTGAACCCGCCCCGGACACCGCCCGGCCGCAGGAGCCGCGCCGCGAGGACTGCCCCTGGTGCGGCTCCACGTGGCTGCGCACCCGCCGCGGCGCCCCGGACCCGGTGCGCACAAGCGCCCTTTGCGTCGACGAGTGCCGGGACTGCGCCCATGTGTTCCGCAATCCCCGCCCCACCGCCGAGGACCACGCCCGCCACCCCCACGACGCCCCCGACGGCCGCCCGGGACCCGACCGCTTCACCGAACGCCTCCTCGGCGCCCGTGCGGACGCCCGGCGCCACCGGGCCGCGGCCCGCGCGCTCGGGCCCCATCAGGAGCCGGAGAGCTGGCTCGACGTCGGCACCGGGGACGGCCACTTCCCCGAAGCGGCCAAGGAGATCCACCCGTACACGTCCTTCGACGGCCTGGACCCCAGCCGGCGCGTCCACCGGGCGCGGGCCGCGGGCCGCATCGAGGAGGCCCACCGCGGACACCTCACCGACCCGGCGGTCCTCGCGCGCCTGCGCTCCCGTTACGACGTCGTGAGCATGGTCCACCACCTGGAGCGCACCCCCGACCCGCGCGCGGAACTGCGCGCCGCCCTGACCGTGCTGCGCCCCGGCGGTCATCTGCTCGTCGAAGCCGCCGACCCCGGCTGCGCGTTCGGCCGGCTGCTCGGCGGGCGGTGGGTCCCCTACGCCGCGCCGCACCATCTGCACCTCGTGCCGCCGGCCAACCTGCTGGCCGAACTCGAGGCCCTGGGCTGTGCGATCGTCGCCACGGACCACCGCGAGCCGCACACACCGTACGACCTGGCGGGCGCCCTCGCCCTGACCCTGGCCCGCGCCCTGCCGGCCCCGAGCGCCCCGGGGCACCCGGCACCCCCGACGCGCCCGGGGCGCGCCCTGCGCACGGCCCTGGCCGGGGCCACCGTCCCGCTGGCGGCCACGGCCACGGCGGCGGACCACGCGCTGGCACCGCTGCTGCGGCGCACCCGCTTCTCCAACGCCTACCGCGTCGTCGCGCGCACGCCGCCGTCATCCGCGTAGCCTCATCGCACGCCGCCGTCATCCACGTAGCGTCAGCGCCTGTCCGGCCACCACCAGCAGCACATGCTCGCACTCCGACGCGAACGCCGCGTTCAGACGGCCGAGTTCGTCGCGGTAGCGGCGGCCGGACGCCGTCGCCGGGACGATGCCGGAGCCCACCTCGTTCGAGACGGCGACGACCGTCCGGCGGGTCTCCCGCACCGCCGCCGTCAGCTCCTCCACCCGCGCCCGCAGCGCCCGCTCGCCGCCGTCCGCCCACTCCGCGTCGTCCCACGCGTCCACCGTGTCCATCGCGTCGGTCAGCCACAGCGACAGACAGTCGATCAGCAGCGGCGGCCCGTCCTCCTTCAGCAGCGGTACGAGGTCACAGGTCTCGGTGGTGTGCCAGGACCCGGGCCGGCGCTCCCGGTGCGCGGCCACGCGCGCCGCCCACTCCGTGTCCCCGCCCCGCGATCCGCCCGTCGCCACGTACAGCACGTCCGGGAACGCCTCCAGCCGCCGCTCCGCCTCCACCGACTTGCCCGAGCGCGCCCCGCCCAGCACCAGCGTGCGCCGCGGCACGTCCGGGACCTCGTCGTACGCGCCCACGGCCAGCGTCGTCCCGTCCGGCACCGCCCGCGCCCCCGCCGCCGCGAGCCGCCGCCGCAGCTCGGCGCCCGGCGCCACCTCGTGGCCGAGGTGCACCGCGATGACATCGGTGGTCGGCCCGAGCGCCCCCACCGCCCGCAGCCTCGCGACCGCGTCCGGCCGCCCCACCACATCGGCGACCACCATGTCGTACGGCTCCACCGGCCCCGTGAGGCCCGCGGGCGCCCCGCCCGGCGGCAGATACAGCAGCCGCATCCCCTCCGGGCCCGTCACCGCGTAGCCCGTGCCCGGCGCGTCCATCGCGAGGGCCCGTACCCGGTGCCCGGTCAGCAGCGCCAGCTCCCGCCCGTCCGGCACCCGTCCCGGCTGCGGCAGGCCCGCCGGGACCTCCACCGGGGGCCCCTCGTGCGGATGGGTGAGGAGCACCTGGCGCACCCCGGCCAGCGAGTGCCCGGCGCGTGCGGCCGCGAACGCCGCACCCGGTGTCAGATCCAGCAGCAGCGTGCCGTCCACCAGCAGCGAGGTCGCCGCGCGCGCCTCCGGGCCGAGCGCACGCGCGCAGGACGCACAGGGACAGTCGGGGCGGGGGAGTCCCGCGGGGGCACCGGTGCCGAGCAAAGTCAGTTCCACGGACCCGATTTTCCCGGGTCACCGTAGGTCTTGCGCGTCCGGCTAGGCTCAGGACAGCGGCCGGACCAAGATCCGGCCGGTGCTCTGCGTGTGCTCACATCTGGGAGGCGTACATGGCGGCATGGACGTGGCGGTTCGAGAAGGCCGACGGGGCGGAGGTCCAGCCCGCGGTCGTGCCCGAGGAGTTCACCACGCAGGGGGACGCCGAGTCCTGGATCGGGGAGCACTGGAGGGAACTGCTCGACGGCGGCGCCGACCAGGTGCGGCTGTACGAGGACTCGACGGAGATCTACGGGCCCATGAGCCTGCACGCCGACGAGTCGTAGCCGAGAACTCCTCGCCCCGGGCACGGGGGCCGGGCGAGGGCCGCACGGTCCTCGCCGCCTCACCCGGTTTCTGAGCGCCTACTGCTCGCCCAGGGTGACGTCGACCGTCCGCCGGCCGCCGTCGCGGGTGTAGGTGACGCTCGTCCGCTGTCCGGGCCGGTCGCCGGCGAGCGCCTCGGCGAGCGAGGTGATCGTGGTGACCTCCCGGTCACCCAGCCTGGTGATCACGTCCCCGGCCCTCAGGCCCGCCTTGTCCGCCGCGCCGCCACGCTGGACCTCGACCACCGCGACCCCGGTCGGCTGGTAGGCGCTGTTCACCACCGTGCGGCCGGTGATGCCGAGCGCCGCCCGCCCCGAGTCAGTGACCCGGCCGCTCCTGATGATCTGGTCGGCGATCGTCTTCACCAGGGACGCCGGGATGGCGAACCCGATGCCGGGCGCCGCGCCGTTGCCGAGTTCGGGGTCGACGGCGGCGAGGGTGGGGATGCCGATCACCTGGCCGTTCAGATCGACGAGCGCGCCCCCGCTGTTGCCGGGGTTGATGTCCGCCGACGTCTGCACCATGTTCGCGAGGGTGGCGCCCGTGCCGCCCTGGCTGTTCCCCTCGCTGACGGTCCGCCCGGTCGCCGACACGATCCCCTCGGTCACGCTCGACGACAGCCCGAGCGGCGAGCCCATGGCGAGGACGATCTGGCCCACCTCGACCTTGGCCGAGTCGCCGAGGACGGCCGGCCGCAGGCCCTCGGGTGTCCGGTCCAGCCGGATGACGGCGAGGTCCTGCTGGGGGTACGAGAAGACGAGGCTCGCGGTGAGCACCTCCTGGCTGTTGGCGGTGGTCACCCGGAACGTCCTGCCGCTGCCCACCACGTGCGCGTTGGTGACGATGTGCCCCTTGCCGTCGTACACCACTCCGGACCCGAGGGCCTCGCCGGCCTGGATCTGCACCACCGACGGCAGCACGTTCCTGATGACCCGCTGGTAGTCGCTCTGCAGGGCGTTGGCCGTCGTGGGGGAGGGGGCCTGTGTGCCGGCCGGGCTCTGTGCCCTGCCCGGCTGCCCGGAGCCGGTGCAGCCGGGCAGGACCAGACACCACAGGAGAAGCGGAACGCACCGCCGAACGGTACGGGCACGGGTAGCGTCCATGCCCCGAGTCTCTCCTCGGGAGGGTCTCCCGGCTCCTCCTGCGCGTCCGAACGAGGGGGCGGCGGTGCTTCGGCGGCGCACCTTGTACGGGCTGTGGTTCAGCCGCGCACCCCGTACGGGCCGTGATTCAGCCGCGCACTCCGCACAGATGCAGCAAGGCGGCCACACCCCGGTACGGATCCGTGCGCCCCGCCCGCTCCTCCGCGGCCAGCAGCGGCTCCACGTCCGCGGGGACCGGCGTGTCGTCGGGCGCGACGTCCGTGAAGAGCCGCACCCCGTACCAGGCGTGCAGCGGGGCCCCGATCCCGGCGAGCGTCGCGGTCAGCGTCGCCAGCCGGTCGGCGCGCACGGCCAACCCCAGACGGTTGGTGTAGGCGGTCGTGTCGAAGGAGGCGAGCGCCGTGTCCCAGTCCCCGGACAGCCCCGGCCTGAGCGCCAGCGCGTCCCCGTTCCGTACGAGCAGCGACAGCAGACCCCCGGGCGCCAGCATCCGCGCCAGCCCCGCCAGCAGCGGATCGGGCTCGTCCACGTACATGAGCACCCCGTGGCACAGCACGACGTCGAAGCTGCCCGGCAGGAAGTGCACCCCCGTGTCGCGCCCGTCCGCCTCGATGATCCGCATCCGCTCCCGGATGCCCTCGGGCTCGTCGGCCAGGGCCCCGCGGGCCACCGCGATCATCCTCGGGTTCCGTTCGAGCCCGGTGACCCGGTGCCCGGCCCGGGCCAGGCGCAGTGCCTGGGTGCCCTGGCCCATCCCCACGTCGAGCACCCGCAGCCGCTGCCCGACCGGGAACCGCCCGGCTATCTGCTCGTCGAGCTGCCGGGCCACCAGTTGCTGCCGTACGACATCACGCAGCCCCCCTAGCTTGTCCAGCCAGGCATCCGCCGCGTTCCCGGAGAAGGGATCCGCGCTCAGGGCCGCTCTCCGCGCTTGACCTGCGGCTTCGGCAGCCGGAGTCGGCGCATCTGGAGGGAGCGCATCAGCGCGTAGGCGACCACGCCCTTCTTGTTCTGGTCGGGGAAGCGCTCGTTCAGCCGCTTGCGCAGCCGGAACCCGGAGAGGATCGAGTCGACCACGATCAGCACGATCACGACGAGCCACAGCAGCAGCGCGATGTTCTGCAGCGAGGCCACCTTCACCAGGCTCAGCGCCAGGATGATCACGGCCATCGGCAGGAAGAACTCCGCGACGTTGAAGCGCGCGTCGATGGAGTCGCGGGCGAACTTGCGGACCGGGCCCCTGTCCCGCGCAGGCAGATACCGCTCGTCACCGCCGGCCAGCGCCTGGCGCTGCCGCTCCATCTGGACGCGGCGCTCCTCGCGCTGCCGCTTGGCGGCGTCCTTGCGGGTCAGCGGCGTGTTGGCGACGCTGCGCCGCTGGGACTGGGCCTCACTGCGCTTGGGCGTGGGCCGGCCCTTCTTGGCCTGCGGGTCACGGGGCTGCTTGGAGTCGGTCACCTGCGCCTTGTCGGCGAGGGCCTTCTCTTCCTTGGCACGGCTACGGAACACAAAACCCAAGGGTACGGGGTCCCACCGCATGGACCACAGCCGGACTGGGGAACGATCCGGCAACGCCGGTCGTCTGTAGGGGGACAGAGGGCCGCAAAAGGAGGACCGTCGGCGTTCTCCCGGAAGCCGGCTGAGGGAATCCCGGAGTCCCGCCGTACGTAACCTCGGGGGACATCTACTCCCTACGCCGGAGCGGGACCGCACACAGTCGTCCTTGGGGATGACCGCATCCGTCCCCGGACAGTGCGGTAATGGATGCAGGGCCCGTACTGTGGGTCCTGTCGCAGACCTGTGAGCTGGAGTCCGTCAGAAGGGGGCGCGCGAAGCCCATGAGCGGTGTCATGAAGCGTATGGGGATGATCTTCCGCGCGAAGGCGAACAAGGCCCTTGACCGGGCCGAGGACCCGCGCGAGACCCTCGATTACTCGTACCAGAAGCAGCTGGAGCTGCTCCAGAAGGTGCGCCGCGGAGTCGCGGACGTGGCGACCAGCCGCAAGCGCCTGGAGCTCCAGCTCAACCAGCTGCAGCAGCAGTCCTCCAAGCTGGAGGACCAGGGCCGCAAGGCGCTCGCGCTCGGCCGTGAGGACCTGGCCCGCGAGGCGCTGTCCCGGCGCGCCGCGCTTCAGCAGCAGGTGACGGACCTGGAGACCCAGCACCAGACCCTGCAGGGCGAGGAGGAGAAGCTGACCCTGGCGGCCCAGCGCCTCCAGGCCAAGGTGGACGCCTTCCGCACCAAGAAGGAGACCATCAAGGCGACGTACACAGCGGCCCAGGCACAGACCCGGATCGGCGAGGCGTTCTCCGGCATCTCCGAGGAGATGGGCGACGTCGGCCTGGCGATCCAGCGCGCCGAGGACAAGACGGCGCAGCTCCAGGCCCGCGCCGGCGCGATCGACGAACTGCTGGCCTCCGGCGCCCTGGACGACCCCTCCGGCATGGCCAAGGACGACATCCAGGCGGAGCTGGACCGGCTCTCCGGCGGCACGGACGTGGAGCTGGAGCTGCAGCGCATGAAGGCGGAGCTGGCCGGGGGCGCCTCCGACCAGCGGCAGGCGCTGGAGGGCGGCACGGGCCGGGAGCAGTCCCCGTCCCAGCCGCAGGACACCCCGCGCTTCGACAAGCAGTGACGCTCGCCCGACCGTCACCTCGCGTAACGCTGTCACCCACCGGGTCCCACGCCTACAGGAGGGCCACATGATCGTACGGATCATGGGGGAGGGGCAGGTGAAGCTGGACGACGCCCACTTCACCGAGCTGAACAAGCTGGACGACGAGCTGCTCCAGGAGATGCAGAGGGACGACGAGGAGGGCTTCCGGCGCACGCTGAACGCCCTCCTGGACGCGGTCCGCCGTCTGGGCACCCCGCTGCCGGACGAGTCCCTGGAGCCGTCGGAGCTGATCCTGCCGTCGCCGGAGGCGACCCTCGCGGAGGTCCGCGAGATGCTGGACGACGACGGCCTGATCCCGGGCTGAGGGGGTCGGCACCCACGGGTGCCACTCCTCGCGCGCCCGCGGGTTCCGCGCCTTCGGCACCCCCGGGTCCCCTTCCTGCGGCACCCGGGTACCCCGTCCGCTGCGGTGTGCCCCCCATCACCCTGGTTCCGCCTGCCGCAGGCCCCCCGTACCGTAAGTCCGTGAGCACCTTAGAACGCACCTGGTGCCGGATCAGCGCCCATCCCCTCGCGCTGGACGCCGTGCTCGCCCTCGGCGTCCTCGCCGCCATGGTGGCCGGCTCCTTCGCCAACCCCCACGGCGAACACGGCGTCTCCACGCGCAGCCCGGGGGTGCTCAGCCTCGCGCTCATGGTGCTCGGGGCAGCGGCGCTCATCCCACGCCGCCGGCGTCCCCTGGCCGTCCTCGCGGTCACGGTCGCCCTCTCCCTCGTGGAACTCGTCGCCGCCGACCCGCGTGCCCCCGTCGCGATGTCCGCGGTCGTCGCCCTCTACACCGTCGCCGCCACCACCGACCGCCCCACCACCTGGCGCGTCGGCCTGCTCACCATGACGGTGCTCACCGGAGCCGCGATGCTCTTCGGCCCCCTGCCGTGGTACGGCCCGGAGAACCTCGGCCTCTTCGCCTGGACGGGCATGGCCGCGGCCGCCGGCGACGCCGTCCGCAGCCGTCGCGCCTTCGTGCACGCCATCCGGGAGCGCGCCGAACGCGCGGAACGCACCCGCGAGGAGGAGGCCCGCCGCCGGGTCGCCGAGGAGCGGCTGCGCATCGCCAGGGATCTGCACGATGTGGTCGCCCACCACATCGCCCTGGTCAACGTCCAGGCCGGGGTGGCCGCGCACATCATGGACAAGCGCCCCGACCAGGCGAAGGAAGCCCTCGCCCATGTCCGTGAGGCCAGCCGCAGCGCGCTCAACGAGCTGCGTGCCACCGTCGGTCTGCTGCGGCAGTCCGGGGACCCCGAGGCACCCACCGAGCCGGCCCCCGGACTCGCCCGTCTCGACGAACTCGCCGACACCTTCCGCAACGCCGGGCTCCCGGTGGAGGTCGCCCGCGCCGACCTCGGCACCACCCTGCCCGCGGCCGTCGACCTGGCCGCGTACCGGGTGATCCAGGAAGCCCTCACCAATGTGCGCAAGCACGCGGGCCGGACGGCGAAGGCCGAGGTCAGCGTGGTCCGGGTGGGGCCCCGTATGGAGATCACGGTCCTCGACGACGGCACGGGCGAGGGCACCGGTCCCGAGGACGTCCGGCCCGAGGACGCCGGGTCCGAGGACCACGGCGGGCACGGCGGACACGGACTGCTGGGCATGCGGGAGCGCGTCACCGCTGTCGGCGGCGCCCTCACCACCGGTCCCCGCTACGGAGGCGGGTTCCGGGTCCATGCGATCCTGCCGCTCCAGACACGCACGACGACCGCCACCGGGAAGAGCGTGTGACCGCCGCCCAGGGAGGGCCCGTATGACCATCCGTGTCCTGCTCGCCGACGACCAGGCGCTGCTCCGCAGTGCCTTCCGGGTCCTTGTCGACTCGGAGCCGGACATGGAGGTGGTGGGCGAGGCCTCCGACGGCGCGGAGGCGGTCCGGCTGGCCGGCGAGCGGCGCGCCGACGTGGTCCTCATGGACATCCGGATGCCCGGGACGGACGGGCTCGCCGCGACCCGGCTGATCAGCGCCGACTCCTCCCTCGCCCAGGTCCGCGTGGTCATCCTGACGACCTTCGAGGTCGACGACTACGTCGTTGAGTCGCTGCGCGCCGGGGCGTCCGGGTTCCTCGGCAAGGGGTCCGAGCCGGATGAGCTGCTGAACGCCATCCGGGTCGCGGCGGGCGGTGAGGCGCTGCTGTCCCCCGCCGCCACCAAGGGGCTGATCGCCCGCTTCCTCGCCCAGGGCGACGACGGGCGCGACCCGGCCCGCTCCGACCGGCTCGACACGCTGACCGGCCGTGAACGCGAGGTGCTCGTCCAGGTCGCCGGGGGCCACTCCAACGACGAGATCGCCGAACGGCTGGAGGTCAGCCCGCTGACGGTGAAGACGCACGTCAACCGGGCGATGGCCAAGCTGGGCGCCCGCGACCGGGCGCAACTCGTCGTCATCGCCTACGAGTCGGGGCTGGTGCGCCCGAGGGTGGAGTGAGCGGGGCCGGGCCCGGTACGTCCATGGGTGGAGTGGGCTCCATCGGGCCCTACTGCGCCCGCAGTAGGCGTCGCATAAGGAAATGGTCCTCGGGGCGACGGAACCGCCCCCGCTGATGCCTCAAGGTGTAGGTGGGGTGCTCAGGTGTGCCCCGAATCCTCCGCTCAGCCACAGAGAGAGACGCCGACCCATGTCCTGGCTGTCACGATTCAGCCTCGCGCAACGGGCCCTGATAGCGCTGATGTCCATCGTCGCGCTCGTCTTCGGGGCGATCGCGATCCCACAGCTCAAGCAACAACTCCTGCCCACCATCAACCTGCCCGTCGTGTCCGTTCTGGCGCCGTACCAGGGTGCGTCCCCCGACGTGGTCGACAAGCAGGTCGTCCAGCCTCTCGAAGACAGCCTCCAGGCCGTCTCCGGGATCAAGGGCGTCACCTCCACGGCGAGCGAGGGCAACGCCGTCATCATGGCGTCCTTCGACTACGGCAACGACACCAAGCAGCTCGTCGCCGATGTCCAGCAGGCCGTCAACCGGGCCCGCATCAAGCTCCCGAACTCGGTCGACCCGCAGGTCGTCGCCGGTTCGACGGACGACATCCCGACCGTCGTCCTCGCCGTCACCTCCGACAAGGACCAGCAGGCCCTGTCCGACCAGCTGGACAAGACCGTCGTGCCCGCGCTGAAGAACATCTCCGGCGTCGGCCAGGTGACCGTCAACGGCGTCCGGGACCTCCAGGTCACGGTCACGCCCGACAGCGGGAAGCTCGCGCGGGCGGGGCTGACCCCGGCCGCGCTGGGCCAGGCCCTGCAGGCGGGCGGAGTGACGGTCCCGGCGGGCTCCTTCGACGAGAACGGCAGCAACCTCACGGTCCAGGTCGGCGGCGGCTTCACCTCGCTGCAGCAGATCGAGGACCTGATGGTCGCCGGTGAGGCCGGCAAGAAGCCCGTACGCCTCGGTGACATCGCCACGGTCCGGCAGCAGGAGGCCGCGGCCGACTCGATCACCCGCACGGACGGCAAGCCGAGCCTCGCCGTGGCCGTCACCATGGACCACGACGGCAGCGCGGTCGCCATCTCCAAGACGGTCAAGGACAAGCTGCCGGACCTGCGCAAGAACCTGGGCTCCGGCTCCACCGTCACCGTGGTCAGCGACCAGGGCCCGGCGGTCTCCAAGTCCATCAGCGGTCTGACGACCGAGGGTGCGCTGGGCCTGCTCTTCGCGGTCCTGGTGATCCTGGTCTTCCTGGCGTCGGTGCGCTCGACCCTCGTCACGGCGGTCTCGATCCCGCTGTCGGTGGTCCTGGCCCTGATCGTCCTGTGGACGCGCGACGTGTCGCTGAACGTGCTCACGCTCGGCGCGCTGACCATCGCCATCGGCCGGGTCGTCGACGACTCGATCGTGGTCCTGGAGAACATCAAGCGGCACCTCGGCTACGGCGAGGAGCGGCACACGGCGATCCTCACCGCGGTCCGCGAGGTGGCCGGCGCGGTGACCTCCTCCACCCTGACGACGGTGGCGGTCTTCCTGCCGATCGGTCTGGTCGGCGGCATGGTGGGCGAGCTGTTCGGCTCGTTCTCCCTCACCGTGACGGCGGCCCTGCTGGCCTCGCTGCTGGTGTCGCTGACGGTCGTCCCGGTCCTGTCGTACTGGTTCCTGCGCGCTCCGAAGACCCTGCCCGAGGACGCGGCCGAGGCACGCCGGGTCGCCGAGGAGAAGGAGGCGAAGAGCCGGCTGCAGCGCTTCTACGTGCCCGTGCTGCGCTTCGCGACCCGTCGCCGCCTCACCAGCGTGGCCATCGCGGTGGTCGTCCTGATCGGCACCTTCGGCATGGCGCCGCTGCTGAAGACGAACTTCTTCGACCAGGGCGAGCAGCAGGTGCTCACCGTCAAGCAGAAGCTGAAGCCGGGCGCGAGCCTGGCGGCGACGGACGCCCAGGCCCGGAAGGTCGAGAAGATGCTCGCCGGGGTGAAGGGCGTCAAGGACTACCAGGTCACCGTCGGTTCGTCCGGCTTCATGGCCGCCTTCGGCGGGGGCACCGGCAGCAACCAGGCGTCGTACACGGTCATGCTGGACGACTCCGCGAAGTACACGGACGTGCAGACCCGTGTCGAGGACGGGCTGGCCAAGCTCTCCGGGATCGGCTCGACCACGGTGTCGGCCGGGGACGGCTTCGGCAGCCAGGATCTGAGCGTGGTCGTGAAGGCGGCCGACGCGAAGGTGCTGCGCACGGCGTCGGAGCAGGTCCGTGCCGAGGTGGCGGGGCTCAAGGACGTCACGGACGTGTCGAGCGACCTGTCGCAGAGCGTGCCGCGCATCTCGGTCACGGCCAACTCCCGTGCGGCGGCGGCCGGTTTCAACGACCAGACGCTCGGCGCCGTGGTCGCCCAGGCGGTGCAGGGCACCACGACCGGCAAGGCGACCCTGGACGACACCGAGCGGGACATCGTCATCAAGGCGGCGAAGCCGGCGCGGACGCTGGAGCAGCTCGAGCAGCTTCCGCTCGGCCCGGTGAAGCTGGGTGACATCGCGACGGTGAAGCTGGTGGACGGCCCGGTGTCGATGACCCGGATCGACGGTCAGCGCGCGGCGACGATCACGGCGCGCCCGACCGGTGACAACACGGGCGCGGTGAGCGCGGACCTCCAGGCGAAGATCAAGGCGCTGAAGCTGCCGGCGGGCGCGACGGCCGAGATCGGCGGTGTCTCGCAGGACCAGAGCGACGCGTTCAAGAACCTGGGCCTGGCGATGCTGGCCGCGGTGGCGATCGTGTTCATGCTGCTGGTCGCGACGTTCCGCAGCCTGGCCCAGCCGCTGATCCTGCTGGTCTCCATCCCGTTCGCGGCGACCGGCGCGATCGGCCTGCTGATCGCCACCGGCACCCCGATGGGCGTTCCGGCCATGATCGGCATGCTGATGCTGATCGGCATCGTGGTGACGAACGCGATCGTGCTGATCGACCTGATCAACCAGTACCGCAAGCAGGGCTACGGTGTGGTGGAGGCCGTGGTCGAGGGCGGACGCCACCGTCTGCGCCCGATCCTGATGACGGCCCTGGCCACCATCTTCGCGCTCCTCCCGATGGCCCTGGGCGTCACGGGCGAGGGCGGTTTCATCGCCCAGCCGCTGGCGGTGGTGGTGATCGGCGGCCTCGTCACGTCGACCGTGCTGACCCTGCTGCTGGTCCCGACCCTCTACGCGGTGCTGGAGCTCCGCAAGGAGCGCCGCGCGAACAAGAAGGCGGCGAAGCGGGCGAAGAAGGGGGGTACCCCGGTCGAGCCGGCGGAGTCCGGGAAGCCGGAGCCCGCGGGGGTGTAGGTTCCCCAGGTGTGACTGAGGCCCGGCCCGCACGAACGTGCGGGCCGGGCCTCGGCGTTGGCGGGCCGGACGGGTCGTCGGCCGGGCGAGCGGCTACGGCAGCGCGAGCATCCGCTCCAGCGCCAGCTTCGCGAACGCCTCGGTCTCCTGGTCCACCTCGATGCGGTTGACCAGGTTGCCCTCGGCCAGCGACTCCAGCGCCCACACCAGGTGCGGCAGGTCGATGCGGTTCATCGTCGAGCAGAAGCACACCGTCTTGTCGAGGAAGACGATCTCCTTGCCCTCCGGGGCGAAACGGTTCGCCAGCCGCCGGACGAGGTTCAGCTCCGTGCCGATGGCCCACTTGGAGCCGGCCGGAGCGGCCTGAAGCGCCTTGATGATGTACTCCGTCGAACCGACGTAGTCCGCGGCGGCCACGACCTCGTGCTTGCACTCCGGGTGCACCAGCACGTTCACGCCCGGGATCCGCTCCCGGACGTCGTTCACCGAGTCGAGGCTGAAGCGGCCGTGCACCGAGCAGTGGCCGCGCCACAGGATCATCTTCGCGGCGCGCAGCTTCTCGGCCGTCAGCCCGCCGTTCGGCTTGTGCGGGTTGTAGACCACGCAGTCGTCCAGCGACAGGCCCATGTCCCGCACCGCCGTGTTGCGGCCCAGGTGCTGGTCCGGCAGGAAGAGGACCTTCTCCCCCTGCTGGAACGCCCACTCCAGGGCCCGCCGCGCGTTCGACGACGTGCAGATGGTGCCGCCGTGCCTGCCCGTGAACGCCTTGATGTCCGCGGACGAGTTCATGTACGAGACCGGGACGACCTGATCGGCGATGCCCGCCTCGGTCAGCACGTCCCAGCACTCGGCGACCTGCTCGGCGGTCGCCATGTCGGCCATGGAGCAGCCGGCCGCCAGGTCCGGCAGGACGACCTTCTGGTCGTCGGACGTCAGGATGTCCGCCGACTCCGCCATGAAGTGCACACCGCAGAACACGATGTACTCGGCCTCCGGGCGGGCCGCCGCGTCCCGGGCCAGCTTGAAGGAGTCGCCCGTGACGTCGGCGAACTGGATGACCTCGTCGCGCTGGTAGTGGTGGCCGAGCACGAAGACCTTGTCGCCGAGCTTCTCCTTGGCCGCGCGGGCGCGTGCGACCAGGTCCGGGTCGGACGGCGAGGGCAGGTCGCCGGGACACTCCACGCCCCGTTCGCTCCTCGGGTCGGCCTCGCGGCCGAGCAGCAGGAGAGCGAGGGGCGTCGGCTGTACGTCGAGCTCCTGGGTCTGGGCGGTGGTCACCTCACGCACCCTTTCTGTTCTGCGGCTCGCCGGCCCGAAGAGGGCCGGCGGGACATGCGGGACACGCCTTTTCGTCGAATTGACGCTATCTATCATATCTGCTTCACGTCAGTTTGACGACGGCCATAGTGTCGATGTGACATGAATCCCGGACCGGTGCGCCACCCCTCCCCGGAGGCGACGCCCGGCGCCCCCGATGCCGTACGACGGCGATCCGTCACGTCGCCCAGTGGCTGCTCACGCGCCCTACGGCGGCGGTCCGGGGGACGTACGGCGGATGGCGCGGCGGTGTCACCCGGGTCGTCCACAGGCAGTGTCCGTGTTCCGGCGCATGTGCGAGCATGAACGGGGGGAGCGAAAAGAGGCGCGCTCGGCCTGGAATGAATCCGTGGCCATGCCGGTTGCACTCGTCTGCAAGCAGTCTCCGTACAAACCGGGAGAGATGTAGATGTCCGTACAGGACGAGACCACCACCGTCACCGACGGCATCATCCTGACCGACGCCGCCGCGGCCAAGGTCAAGGCCCTGCTCGACCAGGAAGGCCGGGACGACCTGGCGCTGCGTGTCGCGGTTCAGCCCGGCGGCTGCTCCGGCCTTCGCTACCAGCTCTTCTTCGACGAGCGCTCGCTCGACGGCGACGTGGTGAAGGACTTCGGCGGGGTCAAGGTCGCCACCGACCGCATGAGCGCCCCCTACCTGGTCGGCGCCACCGTCGACTTCGTCGACACGATCGAGAAGCAGGGCTTCACCATCGACAACCCGAACGCGACGGGCTCCTGCGCCTGCGGCGACTCCTTCAGCTGAGCCGGCGCCTTTACCGGTACCGTGCGCGAAGGCGGCGTCCCCATCGAGGGGCGCCGCCTTCGCGCTGCCACGGACCGCGGTCAGCGGGGGAGCGCCGACCCCGCCCCGCCCGAGGACGCCGTCGGCGGCGTGTCCGCCGTCCCCGGGGGAATCGGCCGGCCGTCCGAGCCCACCACCCGGCGGTCGCCGAGCGGTGCCTTCAGACGCACCGTCTCGTGGTAGATCTTGGCGATCATGGCGCAGACCTTCCCCTGCCAGGGCGTCTCGGTCACGGTCACCGTCACCCGGTCGGCGTCCTCGCGCACGGATGCCGCGTAGTCGGCGCACACCCCGCCCTCGTAGGCGAGGGTGAGATCCCGGCCGTCGGCGGTGTAGCCCAGCACCTTCACCTCACGGTGCGCCGGCGCGGGCTCGGCCTGGTTCCCCGGCCCACTCGTCGACGGACTCGGCCGCGGGGCCGGTGTCCCGCTCGGCCGGCCCGGCGGCTGGGGCGCGACCAGATACCGCGGGGCGACCGCGGGATACGCCACCGTGAAGCCGTCGCCGCCCTGTGGGGTCCCCGTCTCCCGCACCTCGAACAGCCAGGACGGCACCAGCACCGCCTGGCCGCCCACCGCGTGCGCGGCCAGTCCGAACACCGCGCCCTCCACGGACGCCGACGCCCGCTGCGGCGCGGACGCGCCCGCCCGGCACGGCTTCTCGTCCCGGTCCTTGACCGGTACGGGGCCGGTGCAGCCGCCGATGCCCTTGCGGCCGTACGCCGGCGCGCCGTTCATCAGGTCCAGCGTCCTCCGCGCGCCGAGCACGGGATAGACGGCGCCCTTCACCGGGGCCGCGAGACGGCCGCTGCCGCCGATGACCTTGCCCTCGGCGCTGATCCGCAGACCGGTCGTCCAGCCGTGCGTCGGCAGCCCGCCCACCACCGGTTCGGCGTTCACCACCCGCACCCGGTCCATGAGCTGCGACGCGTCCAGTTTCGCGTCGTCCTGGCCGACCGCCTTGAGCACCGGAGCGGCCGCCCGCCGCGCCGCCTCCTCGCTCACCGGGCCCGGCCGCACCCCCGCCGTCGACGACCCGGCGGGCCGGCACAGGGTGGTGCCCCGGGGACAGTTGTCGGTGCCCGGCACGAAGGAGTCGAACGTCCAGGTGCCCGGCGCGTCCCTGGTGACCCGCAGACTCGGCTCCGCGCCGTCCTTCACCGCCCCGACCTGCCAGGTGTCGCCGACCAGCCGCGGCGTGCCGCTCAGCTCCAGGGCCCTGGCGAGCCGGGCCACCTCGTCCTGCGTCACCCGGCCCTTCGCCCAGTACACCGGCGCCGACCCCGGCCCGCCGGGGAGCGTGCCCCGGACGGTGTACGTGGTGCCGTAGGGGTTGGGCTCGCCCACCGCGATGCCCGGTGCGGTGCCCTCGCCGACGCCGACGCCGACGCCGACGCCGTCGAGGGCCAGTGCCGGGGGAGTGCCGTCGCCGCCCGGCGCCGGGGAGCCGCCCGGCGCCCGGGAACCGCCCGGTCCGCCGGACGTGTTCGTGGCGAGAAAGGCCCCGCCGCCCCCGACGAGCAGGACCGCGGCCGCTACCGAGGCGACCACCACGGGGGAGCGCCGCCGCGGCACGGCAGCGCCCGTGCCCTCACTGACGTCCGGTGCGCCGTTCGTGTCGTCGGGTCGCTCGGTGCTCACGCATCGCTCCTTCGGCTCCGCTGCTGTCCCGGCAGGACCCCGCCGTACCCGAAAGGAGCACCCAAGGGCCGTACCCCGCCTCCCCGTCGAAGGGGACGGCGATGGGACGCACGGGGGGAGCGCACGGTTCCCTCGTGGCGTGCCCGTGCCCCGCGGGGTTCCGGGTCCGGTCCCGGTTGCCGTACGGTGCCGGTGCCCGGCCCGTTCCCGGCGGCGGCCCGGTCAGTCCCCGTAGTCGGACATCGCGTCCAGCAGCCGCGCCGAGGAGGGCGGCACGCTGACGCCGTGGATCAGGGAGGGGGCGACCGGCCGGGAGGCGCTCTTCTCGGGCGCGGCCCAGTGCGGGGCCATCCGGGCGCAGTCGCCGCGCAGCGCCGCCAGGTCTCCCTCGGGGTCGAGCGGGCCGGTGCCGTGGAACTCGGGGTTCGTCATGGCGGAACGGTAGGCACCGCGGAGCCGACGGCGAAAGATCTACTATTGGGTAGTTTTCGCCTGCTTCAGTGGGGCGGATCGACCGGGTAGCGTGAACTGTCAATCCCCCATCCTCCACAGGAGCGTGTCGTCGCCGTGCGTATCGCAGTCACCGGCTCCATCGCCACCGACCACCTCATGACCTTCCCCGGTCGTTTCGCCGACCAGTTCGTCGCGGACCAGCTCCACACGGTCTCGCTCTCCTTCCTGGTCGACCGCCTCGACGTACGCCGGGGCGGAGTGGGCGCGAACATCGCCTTCGGTATGGGTCAGCTCGGCACCCGGCCGGTCCTGGTCGGCGCGGCGGGCGCGGACTTCGACGAGTACCGCGCATGGCTGGACCGGCACGGGGTGGACACGGCCTCCGTCCGTATCTCCGACACCCAGCACACGGCCCGCTTCGTCGTGACCACCGACGCCGACCACAACCAGATCGGCTCCTTCTACACCGGTGCGATGAGCGAGGCCCGGCTCATCGAACTCAAGACGGTCGCCGACCGGGTGGGCGGTCTCGACCTGGTGCTGATCGGCGCGGACGACCCGGAGGCGATGCTGCGCCACACGGAGGAGTGCCGCTCCCGGGCCATCCCCTTCGCCGCGGACTTCTCGCAGCAGATCGCCCGGATGAACGGCGACGAGATCCGGATACTGCTGGACGGGGCGACCTACCTCTTCTCCAACGAGTACGAGAAGGGGCTCATCGAGAGCAAGACCGGCTGGAGCGACGCCGAGATCCTGACCAAGGTGGGTCACCGGGTGACCACGCTCGGCTCGCGGGGTGTGCGGATCGAGTGCTCCGGCGACGACCCGATCGAGGTCGGCGTGCCCGAGGAGACGGCCAAGGTCGACCCGACGGGCGTCGGCGACGCCTTCCGCGCGGGCTTCCTGTCGGGCCTCGCCTGGGGCGTCTCGCTTCAGCGCGCGGCTCAGGTCGGCTGCATGCTCGCGACCCTGGTCATCGAGACGGTGGGCACCCAGGAGTACCAGTTGCGGCGGGCCCACTTCATGGACCGCTTCACCAAGGCCTACGGCGACGAGGCCGCGCTGGAGGTCCAGGAGCACCTGGCCTGACCGCCGGACCCGCGAACGGACGGGGCGGCCTGGAACGTGCGGGGCGCCTCAGGAGAGCCGGCGGACCAGATAGGCGGAGCCCCGCTCCGCCGACTCCTCCCCGACGTACTGCTGTTCCCTCATCTCGCACCACGCCGGGATGTCGAGGCGGGCCGCCTCGTCGTCCGACAGGACGCGTACGGTGCCGCCCACCGGGACGTCCCCGATGACCTTCGCCAGCTCGATCACCGGGATCGGGCACCGCTTGCCGAGGGCGTCCACGACAAGGGCGTCCCCGTGCGCCGCCGTCCGCGGAGCCGGCGCGCCGAGCTTCTCGCGCACCGTCGCCACCACGCCCGGCAGCACCGAAAGGAACCGGTCGACTTCCCCGGCCGGCGTTCCCGGCGGCAGCGACACCCGGATGTTGCCCTCGCTCAGCACCCCCATCGCCTTCAGCACATGGCTCGGGGTCAGCGTGCTGCTCGTACAGGACGATCCCGACGACACGGAGAAGCCCGCACGGTCCAGTTCGTGCAGCACCGTCTCCCCGTCGACATAGAGACAGGAGAAGGTGACGATCCCGGGCAGCCGCCGGACCGGCTCGCCCACCACCTCCACATCGGGGACCAGCTCCGGCACCCGCGCCCGGATCCGCTCCGTCAGCTCCCGCAGCCGGGCCGACTCCTCGGCCGCCTCCGCCCGCACCGCGCGCAGCGACGCCGTGGCCGCCACGATCGCGGGGATGTCCTGGAACCCGGCCGCCCGCCCCGACTCCCGCTCGTCCAGGGGGCCTTGGGGTGCGAACCGCACCCCTTTGCGGACGACGAGCAGCCCGACACCCGAGGGTCCGCCCCATTTGTGCGCACTCGCCGTCAGCAGCGACCAGCCGTCCACCGGGCCCCACCCCAGCGACTGCGCCGCGTCCACCAGCAGCGGCACCCCGGCCGCCCGGCACACCTCGGCCACCTCGGCCACCGGCTGCACCGTGCCCACCTCGTGGTTGGCGGACTGCAGACACGCCAGCGCGGTGTCCGGGCGCAGCGCCGCCCCGTACGCCTCGGGGTCGACCGTGCCCGCCCTGGAGACCGGCACCTGGGTCACCGTGCCCCCGTCGGCCTCGAACGCCTCCGCCGAATGGAGGACAGAGGAGTGTTCGACCGCGGACACGATCAGGTGACGTCCCACCCGGCGGCGGCCGGCCAGCGCTCCCTCGATCCCGGAGTGCACCGCCCGGGTGCCCGAAGAGGTGAACACCAGCTCGTCCGGGCGGCAGCCCACCGCCTCGGCGGCCGCCTCGCGCGCCGCGTCCAGCAGCAGCCGGGCCCGCCGCCCCTCGCGGTACAGCCGGGCGGGGTCGGCCCACCCCTCGTCGACGGCGGCCAGCAGGGCCTGACGTGCGACGGGGTGCAGGGGAACGGCGGAGGCGGCGTCGAAGTAGGACACACCGCAACGCTAACTCCTGTGCACCGCGGGGCCCCTCGGAGCGGCCGTCGGGCCCGTCGAAGAAGGGCCACAACCGGGCATTCCCTCCCTCCGGGGGGTCCGGCGGCGCGTTGGGTACCCTCCCCGCGCGACCCCAAATGGCGTCCAGTAGGGTTTGGTCCGCATAAACATCCAAACCCCTGCCCGACGCAGGGCGGCGACCTACCAGCGAGAAGGCCGCAGCCGACCGCGCGGGCGAGACTCTCGGGAAGGCGCTACGTGAGTCCCAACGGCTCCGACCGCTCGCCGCGGCGCCCGATGCGGCGGAAGCTGCTGCAGGCACTGACCGCGGGCCTGGTCCTGGCGACCGCCACCGGTTGCACATACAAGGACTTCCCCCGCCTTGGTATGCCCACCCCGACCACGGAGGAGGCTCCCCGGATCCTCTCCCTGTGGCAGGGGTCCTGGGCGGCCGCGCTCGCCGTCGGCGTGCTGGTGTGGGGCCTGATCCTGTGGAGCGCCATGTTCCACCGGCGCAGCCGCACCAAGGTCGAAGTTCCTCCGCAGACCCGGTACAACATGCCGATCGAGGCGCTGTACACCGTGGTCCCGCTGCTGATCGTCTCGGTGCTCTTCTACTTCACCGCCCGCGACGAGTCGAAGCTCCTCAGCCTCGACAAGAAGCCCGACGTCACCGTCAACGTCGTCGGCTACCAGTGGAGCTGGGGCTTCAACTATGTCACCCCCGTCAGCGGGGTGACCGGTGACGCCAAGACCGATCCGAACCTGAACGCGATCCCGAACCGGTTCAAGGACGACTTCCCGGCGAACGCCGGCGGTGTCTACGACTTCGGCACGCCGGCCACGCGGAACCCGCAGACCAACAACCCCGGTCCGACCCTCTGGCTCCCCAAGGGCAAGACGGTCCGCTTCGTCCTCACCTCGCGCGACGTCATCCACTCCTTCTGGGTGCTGCCGTTCCTGATGAAGCAGGACGTCATCCCGGGCCACACCAACTCCTTCCAGGTGACACCCACCATGGAGGGCACCTTCCGCGGCAAGTGCGCCGAGCTCTGCGGTGTCGACCACTCCCGGATGCTGTTCAACGTGAAGGTCGTCTCGCCCGAGCGCTATGAGCAGCACCTCAAGGACCTGGCGAAGAAGGGGCAGACCGGTTACATCCCCGCGGGCATCGCGCAGACGAGCCACGAGAAGAACCGGGAGACGAACAACCTGTGAGCATCCTCAACGAACCCCAGGGTGCCGCCGCAGCCGAGGACTCGTACGAGAACGAGCTGCCGGTCAGGCGCAAGAATCCCGGCAACGTCGTCGTCAAGTGGCTGACCACCACGGACCACAAGACGATCGGCACGCTGTATCTGGCCACGTCGTTCGCGTTCTTCTGCATCGGCGGCGTCATGGCGCTCCTCATGCGCGCCGAGCTCGCCCGGCCGGGTCTGCAGATCATGTCGAACGAGCAGTTCAACCAGGCGTTCACGATGCACGGCACGATCATGCTGCTGATGTTCGCGACGCCGCTGTTCGCCGGTTTCGCGAACTGGATCATGCCGCTGCAGATCGGCGCGCCCGACGTGGCGTTCCCGCGGCTGAACATGTTCGCCTACTGGCTCTACCTGTTCGGCTCGCTCATCGCGGTCGGCGGCTTCCTCACCCCGCAGGGCGCGGCCGACTTCGGCTGGTTCGCCTACAGCCCGCTGTCGGACGCGGTCCGCTCGCCGGGCATCGGCGCCGACATGTGGATCATGGGTCTGGCCTTCTCCGGCTTCGGCACGATCCTCGGCTCGGTCAACTTCATCACCACGATCATCTGCATGCGCGCACCCGGTATGACCATGTTCCGCATGCCGATCTTCGTGTGGAACGTGCTGCTGACCGGTGTGCTCGTCCTGCTGGCCTTCCCGGTCCTCGCGGCCGCGCTGTTCGCTCTGGAGGCGGACCGCAAGTTCGGTGCGCACGTGTTCGACGCGACCAACGGCGGTGCCTTGCTATGGCAACACCTCTTCTGGTTCTTCGGCCATCCAGAGGTGTACATCATCGCGTTGCCGTTCTTCGGCATCATCTCCGAGATCATCCCGGTCTTCAGCCGTAAGCCGATGTTCGGTTACATGGGCCTGGTCGGCGCGACCATCGCCATCGCCGGTCTGTCCGTGACGGTGTGGGCGCACCACATGTACGTCACCGGTGGCGTACTGCTCCCGTTCTTCTCCTTCATGACGTTCCTCATCGCCGTCCCGACCGGTGTGAAGTTCTTCAACTGGATCGGCACGATGTGGAAGGGCTCGCTGTCCTTCGAGACACCGATGCTCTGGGCGACCGGCTTCCTGATCACCTTCGTCTTCGGTGGTCTGACCGGTGTCATCCTGGCTTCGCCGCCGTTGGACTTCCACATCTCCGACTCGTACTTCGTGGTGGCGCACTTCCACTACGTGGTCTTCGGAACGGTCGTCTTCGCCATGTTCGCCGGCTTCCACTTCTGGTGGCCGAAGTTCACCGGCAAGATGCTCGACGAGCGCCTCGGCAAGATCACCTTCTGGACGCTGTTCATCGGCTTCCACGGCACCTTCCTGGTGCAGCACTGGCTGGGCGCCGAGGGCATGCCGCGACGCTACGCGGACTACCTCGCGGCCGACGGCTTCACCGCTCTGAACACGATCTCGACGATCTGCTCGTTCCTGCTCGGTCTGTCGATCCTGCCGTTCTTCTACAACGTGTGGAAGACGGCGAAGTACGGCAAGCCGGTCGGCGTGGACGACCCGTGGGGCTACGGCCGTTCGCTGGAGTGGGCGACCTCCTGCCCGCCGCCGCGGCACAACTTCCTCACGCTGCCGCGGATCCGCTCCGAATCCCCCGCCTTCGACCTGCACCACCCGGAGATCGCCGCGCTCGAACAGCTTGAGTACGCGGGTGCGGGCGGCAAGGCCGTCGCTGGTGGCAAGGAGGCCGGCAAGTGAAGATCCAGGGCAAGCTGTTCCTCTGGCTGGCGGTCTTCCTGCTGGCCGTCGCCATCATCTATGGCCTGTGGTCGAAGGAGCCGGCCGGTACCACCGCGCTGTTCCTGGCCTTCGGCCTGAGCGTGATGATCGGCTACTACCTGGCCTTCACGGCTCGGCGGGTCGACGTGGGCGCCCAGGACAACAAGGAGGCCGACGTCGCGGACGACGCCGGTGAGATCGGCTTCTTCAGCCCGCACAGCTGGCAGCCGCTCGCCCTCGGTGTCGGCGGCGCACTCGCCTTCCTGTCCATCGCGATCGGCTGGTGGCTGATGTACTTCTCCGCCCCGCTGATCCTGGTGGGCCTGTGGGGCTGGGTCTTCGAGTACTACCGCGGCGAGAACCGCACCCAGTAACACGCACCGAGCGCACGGGAGCCCGGACACTCTCCGAAGTGTCCGGGCTCCCTCTTTTGCCGCGCCACGCGTCCCCCGCACGGCTCACCCGGCGCGCCGTGGCCGGGCGGGGTTCATAGCGTGAGGTCATGAGCAACTCAGTGTTCTTCCGGGGGCCACGACGCCACACGGTCGTCGGCTGCACCCTGCTGCTGATATCCCTCGCCGCGGGCCCCGTCGCCTGCGGCGTCGACGGCGATCCGCTCGCCGCGCATCCGTTCGACGCGGCGGACCAGATCGCGTACAACGCCCCTGACGGCAACGACAAGAAGGCCGATCCGGACAAGCCCCTGGAGATCACCGCCTCGGACTCCGACGGGCGCATCACGGACGTCACGGCCGTGGACGCCCGGGGACGCTACCTGGCCGGTGAACTCAACGCCGACGGCAGCCGTTGGCACAGCACCGCACCGCTGGCCGCCGGCACCCACTACACGGTGCGGGTGAGCACGGAGGACGACAACGGCGCACCCGGCCGCAAGGTCCTCGAGTTCGACACCGCCGTCCCGAAGTCCACGAAGGTGCTGAACGTCGGTCTCGGACCCGACACCGGCACCTACGGCGTCGGCCAGCCTGTCACGGCCGCACTCAGCGAGCCCGTCAAGGACAGGACGTCCCGTGCGATCGTCGAGCGCGCCCTCAAGGTGGACTCGGTGCCCGCGGTCGAGGGCTCCTGGTACTGGGTGGACGACAAGACGCTGCACTACCGCCCCAAGGACTACTGGCCCGCCCACGCCACCGTCACGGTGCACAGCAACCTCGCGGGCGTGAAGGTCTCGGACCGCCTGTGGGCCGCCGACAGCAAGCCCGTGCGGCTCACCGTGGGCGATCGCCTCGTCGCCGTCACGAACGCCGCCGCGCACCAGATGACCGTCTACAAGAACGACGAGGTGCTCCGGCGGATCCCCGTCACGACCGGCAGGCCCGGCTACGCCACCCGCAACGGGATCAAGGTCATCATCGCCAAGCAGTCCGCCGTACGGATGCGCGGAACGACCATCGGCATCTCCTCGAGTTCCAGCGACTCCTTCGATCTGATGGTCTACTGGGCGGCCCAGGTGACCTGGAGCGGCGAGTACGTGCACGCCGCACCCTGGTCCGTCGGCTCCCAGGGGTACGCCAACGTCAGCCACGGCTGCACCGGCATGACCACCGGCAACGCCCACTGGTTCTACGACACCGTGCGGCTGGGAGACATCGTCCAGGTCGTCAACTCCGGGGGCACGCAGATGGCCCCCTTCGGCAACGGCTACGGCGACTGGAACCTCGACTGGGACAAATGGGGCAAGGGCAGTGCCCTGACCCCGGACAAGCCCGGCCCGAGTCCGGCGGACATCGCGAGGCTGCGCCCGCAGTCGGTGTGACCGGAGTGCCCGTGCCCCGGCAAGGGGCGCGGGGCCGGCGATGTCCTGCGGGGGTGGGCCGGCGCGGGAGCGAGAGGCCGCCAGGACGCCCCCGGGCGCCGCGTCAGGCGCGGCGCCCGGGCTCGCCCGGCTCGTACGGCCCCTGGACGCTCACGGTGCCGTCACGCGCTCGCGAGGGCCCGCCGCCTCAGCAGCGAGGCCAGCGCCGAGGCCAGCTCCACCGGCTCGACCGGCAGCGCCACGGCGGCATCGGCCCGGCTCCACGTCGCCAGCCACGCATCCTGCGGGCGCGCGATGAGCACCAGCACCGGAGGACAGTGGAAGATCTCGTCCTTGATCTGCCGGCACACGCCCATGCCGCCCATCGGCACGGCCTCGCCGTCCAGCACGCACACGTCGATGCCGCCCCTGTCCAGCTCCCTGACGACCGCGTCGGGCGTCGCGCACTCCACGAACCGGACCTCGGGGACGTCCGGCGCCGGCCTGCGCCCGGCCGCGAGCCGCACCTGCTCGCGCGTGCGGGAGTCGTCGCTGTAGACCAGCACCGTGGCGGTCGGCTGCATGCTTCCTCCGGGACGTCAGCGTCGTACGGAACGGACCGATGGGGCGGATGCTACTCCTTTGAACACCCGGTCAACAGCGGTCCGCACACGGCTTCCGATGGGCCATACGGGCACTACAGACGGTACGGACACTCCGAACAGCACCCCCCGGGGTGAGGGCGGGATAAGGGCCCGACATAATGTCGGTCGTGGCGACAGCAACGACAGTAGAAACCGGGCACGCGCACCCGTCGGTCAACCGGCCGAACCTCACCAGCGTCGGAACCATCATCTGGCTGAGTTCCGAGCTGATGTTCTTCGCGGCCCTCTTCGCGATGTACTTCACCCTGCGATCGGTGACGGGTCCGACGCACTGGAAGGCGATGGCGGAACATCTCAACCTTCCGTTCTCGGCGACCAACACCACGATCCTGGTGCTCTCCTCGCTGACCTGCCAGCTCGGCGTGTTCGCGGCCGAGCGCGGTGACGTGAAGAAGCTCCGGGGCTGGTTCATCCTCACCTTCATCATGGGTGCGATCTTCGTCGGCGGGCAGATCTTCGAGTACACCGAGCTGGTCAAGAAGGACGGCCTCTCGCTGTCCTCGGACCCGTACGGCTCGGTGTTCTACCTGACCACCGGCTTCCACGGCCTGCACGTGACGGGTGGTCTCATCGCCTTCCTGCTGGTCCTCGGCCGCACCTACGCGGCCAAGAGGTTCACCCACGAGCAGGCGACCGCCGCCATCGTCGTGTCCTACTACTGGCACTTCGTCGATGTCGTCTGGATCGGCCTCTTCGCCACGATCTACCTGATCAGGTAATCGGCGATCGGCCGCGGCGGACGTTCACCCGATCGGGGTGAACCGAGCGCCCGCGACGATCCGATCCATTTCCAGAAGCATCGACGCAGAAGATCCTGACACCGGGGTAATCCGTGAAAAAGCTCTCCGCACGACGACGCCATCCGCTGGCGGCTGTCGTCGTCCTACTCCTCGCGCTGGCGGCCACCGGGGGGCTGTACGCCGCGTTCGCGCCCGCGAGCAAGGCCCAGGCCGATGAAACCTCCCAGTCCCTCGCCATCGAGGAGGGCAAGAAGCTCTACCAGGTGGGCTGCGCCAGCTGCCACGGCACCGGCGGTCAGGGCAGCTCCGATGGTCCGAGCCTGGTCGGCGTGGGCGCCGCGGCCGTGGACTTCCAGGTGGGCACCGGCCGTATGCCGGCCGCCACCTCCCAGGGTCCCCAGGTGGTGAAGAAGAAGAACATCTACAGCCAGGCCCAGATCGACCAGCTCGCGGCGTACATCTCCTCGCTCGGTGCCGGCCCGGCCGTGCCGACGAAGAACGACTACAGCCCCGAGGGTGCCGACATCGCCAAGGGCGGCGAGATCTTCCGCACCAACTGCGCGCAGTGCCACAACATCACGGGCGCGGGCGGTGCCCTGTCGCACGGCAAGTTCGCGCCGAGTCTCGAAGGCGTCGACCCGAAGCACATCTACGAGGCCATGCAGACCGGCCCGCAGAACATGCCGTCCTTCCCCGACACCACCATGTCGCAGCAGAACAAGAAGGACATCATCGCCTACGTCAAGGCGGTCAACGGTGACCAGACCGAGAACCCCGGCGGCCTCGACCTCGGCGGTCTCGGCCCGGTCTCCGAGGGCCTCTTCGCCTGGATCTTCGGACTGGGCGCCCTGATCGCGGTCGCCGTCTGGGTCGCCGCTCGGACCGCAAAGGCCAAGAAGTCATGAGTAGCCAAGACATTCCCGAAGAGAACCTGCCCGCAGAGCAGGACACCGAGCACGGTGCCCTGGCGGTCGCGGACGAGAAGAACCCGTTCGCCGACCCGGGCCTGCCGCCCCATGAGCACCGGATCCAGGACATCGACGAGCAGGCCGCCAAGCGCTCCGAGCGCACGGTTGCCCTGCTGTTCACCGTGTCGATGCTGGCCACCGTCGGCTTCATCGCCTCGTACGTCACCATCCCGAACGACAAGGCGATCTACGTCTTCCCGATCGGGCACATCAGCGCGATGAACTTCGCGCTGGGCCTGACGCTGGCCGTGGCGCTGTTCTCGATCGGCGCGGGCGCGGTCCACTGGGCCCGCACCCTGATGTCCGACGTCGAGGTGGCCGACGAGCGTCACCCGGTCGAGGCGTCGCCGGAGGTCAAGGCGCAGGTCCTCGCCGACTTCCAGGCGGGTGCCAAGGAGTCGCAGCTCGGCCGCCGCACGCTGATCCGGAACACGATGTTCGGCGCGCTGGCCCTGGTGCCGCTCTCCGGAGTGTTCCTGCTGCGCGACCTCGGCTCGCTGCCGGGCACCAAGCTGCGCCACACGCTGTGGCGCAAGGGCAAGCTCCTCGTCAACATGAACACGAACCAGCCGATGCGTCCCTCGGACGTCGCGGTGGGCTCGCTCACCTTCGCCAAGCCGGAAGGCCTGGAGGAGGCGAACGAGGGCTTCCAGACGGAGATCGCGAAGGCCGCCCTGATGCTGGTCCGGCTGCAGCCGGAGAACATCAAGGACAAGAAGGAACTCGAGTGGTCCCACGAGGGCATCGTGGCCTACTCGAAGATCTGCACCCACGTCGGTTGCCCGATCTCTCTGTACGAGCAGCAGACGCACCACGTCCTCTGCCCGTGCCACCAGTCCACCTTCGACCTCTCCGACGGTGCCCGGGTCATCTTCGGCCCGGCCGGTCACGCCCTGCCGCAGCTGCGCATCGGCGTCAACGCGGACGGCTACCTCGAGGCGCTCGGCGACTTCGAAGAGCCCGTCGGTCCTGCTTTCTGGGAGCGCGGATGAGCACTTCATCGAGCAATACGAATCGGTCTGCCGCTGACGCGGCGGGCGCTTCGCGCGGAAGGGCACCGGCCGGCGAGCGCCTCGCCGACTGGGCCGACGGCCGCCTGGGGATCTACTCCCTGGCCAAGTCGAACATGCGCAAGATCTTCCCCGACCACTGGTCGTTCATGCTGGGTGAGGTCTGCCTCTACAGCTTCATCGTCATCATCCTCACGGGTGTGTATCTGACGCTGTTCTTCCACCCCTCGATGAACGAGGTGGTGTACCACGGCAGTTACGTGCCGCTGCAGGGCCAGCTGATGAGCGAGGCGTTCAACTCGGCGCTGCACATCAGCTTCGACGTGCGTGGCGGTCTGCTGATCCGGCAGATCCACCACTGGGCGGCGCTGATCTTCCTCGCCGGCATGTTCGTGCACATGATGCGCGTGTTCTTCACGGGTGCGTTCCGCAAGCCGCGTGAGATCAACTGGCTGTTCGGCTTCCTGCTGTTCGTCCTGGGCATGTTCACCGGCTTCACGGGTTACTCGCTCCCGGACGACCTGCTCTCCGGCACCGGTGTCCGCTTCATGGAGGGCGCGATCCTGTCCGTGCCGATCGTCGGCACGTACCTGTCGTTCTTCCTCTTCGGCGGCGAGTTCCCGGGCGGCGACTTCGTGGCCCGGTTCTACTCGATCCACATCCTGCTGCTGCCGGGCATCATGCTCGGCCTGGTGGTCGGCCACCTGATCCTGGTCTTCTACCACAAGCACACGCAGTACGCGGGTCCCGGCAAGACCAACAACAACGTCGTCGGCATGCCGCTGCTGCCGGTCTACACGGCCAAGGCCGGAGGCTTCTTCTTCCTGGTCTTCGGTGCCATCGCGGCCGTCGCGGCGGTCGCGCAGATCAACCCGATCTGGGCCATCGGCCCCTACCGTCCGGACCAGGTCTCCACGGGCGCCCAGCCCGACTGGTACATGGGCCAGGCCGAGGGTCTCATCCGTGCCATGCCCGGCTGGGAGATCAACCTCTGGGGCCACACGCTCGTCCTGGGCGTGTTCATCCCGCTGGTGCTCTTCCCGCTGACCCTCGTCGCCATCGGTGCGTACCCCTTCATCGAGGCCTGGATCACCGGCGACAAGCGCGAGCACCACATCCTGGACCGCCCGCGCAACGCGCCGACGCGTACGGCCTTCGGTGCCGCGTGGATCTCCTGGTACTTCGTGATGCTGCTGGGTGGTGGCAACGACATCTGGGCCACGCACTTCCACCTGTCGATCAACGCGATCACCTGGTTCGTCCGCATCGCCTTCTTCGTGGTGCCGGTGCTCGTGTTCCTCGTCACCAAGCGGATCTGCCTCGGCCTCCAGCGCCGCGACCGCGACAAGGTGCTGCACGGCCGCGAGTCGGGCATCATCAAGCGGCTGCCGCACGGTGAGTTCATCGAGGTCCACGAGCCGCTCAGCCAGGAGCAGTTGCACACGCTCACGGCGCACGAGCAGTACAAGCCGGCCGAGATCGGTCCGACGGTCGACGAGAACGGCGTCGAGCGGAAGGTCAAGGGCTCGGAGAAGCTGCGTGCCAGGCTGAGCAACGCCTACTACGGGGAGGACAACCAGATCCCCAAGCCCACTGTCGAGGAGTACAAGGAGATCACGAGCGGCCACGGCCACCACTGATCGCTGCGCGCGCCACGCCACGGTCCAAGGGCCCCGTCCGACCGGACGGGGCCCTTCGCCGTGCCCGGGGCTGGATAGGGTGGACCTGTTCGAGAAGCGTGTCCCCACCGGGACACCGACCCAGGAGCGGCTTATGAGCGCTGTGAACCCCGCTGGAGGCGACACCGCGGCGGGCCGTTCCTGGCCCCGGGTGCTGAACGCGCTGCTGGACGGCCATGACCAGAGCGTGGACGACACGGCCTGGGCGATGGACCGCATCATGCGCGGCGAGGCGACGGACGCGCAGATCGCCGCCTTCGTCGTCGCGCTGCGGGCGAAGGGCGAGACGGTCGAGGAGATCACCGGGCTCGTCCGGGCGATGTACGCGCACGCGAACGTGATCGAGGTGCCGGGTCCCGCGGTCGACATCGTCGGCACGGGCGGCGACGGCGCGAGGACGGTGAACATCTCCACGATGTCGTCGATCGTGGTGGCCGGCACGGGCGCGAAGGTGGTCAAGCACGGCAACCGTGCCGCGTCGTCCGCGTCGGGCTCCTCGGACGTGCTGGAGAAGCTCGGCATCAATCTGGACCTCACCCCGCGGCGGACGGCCGAGGTGGCCGAGGAGGCCGGGATCACCATCTGCTTCGCGGTGAAGTTCCACCCGGCGCTGCGCCATGTGGCCGCGGCGCGCGGGCAGCTCGGGATCCGTACGACGTTCAACGTGCTCGGTCCGCTGACCAACCCGGCGCGGGTGAAGGCACAGGCGGTGGGCGTCGCCGACCCGCGGATGGCGCCCATCGTGGCGGGCGTCCTGGCCGAACGCGGGAACTCGTCCCTGGTCTTCCGGGGCGACGACGGACTGGACGAGCTGACGACGACCTCGACGTCGCGGGTGTGGGTGGTCCGCGACGGCACGGTCACCGAGGAGACCTTCGATCCCCGGGACGTCGGCATCGAGCCGGTGCCGGTGGAGGCGTTGCGCGGGGCCGACGCCTCCTACAACGCCGATGTGGCGCGGCGCCTGCTGGACGGTGAGACCGGTCCGGTGAGGGACGCGGTGCTGCTGAACTCGGCGGCGGCGCTGGTGGCCCTGGAGCCGACGGGGGCGCCGCTGGCCGAGCAGCTCCGCGCCGGGATGCAGAGGGCGCAGGAGTCGATCGACTCGGGGGCCGCGAAGCGGACGCTGGAACGCTGGGTGGCCGCAAGCCACCGGTGAGCCCAGGGGAGTGGGGGGAGCGCGGCACGGCCGGGCTCCCCCTCTCGTACACCGCCGCAGGGACATCCGGCGCATGTCCCGGCATCCGGACAGCTGTTGCGGCCGGCTGATCACGTCACGTAACGTCCTGCCCAGGTCATGAGCGACAGCCACTCGGCCCCGGCCGGCTGTCCGGCAACCCTCCGTCCGTGGCGGGGTGCCCCGGGTGAAGACCAGGCCGCAGGCAGCGAGGTCTGCGGCAAGCGCGGACCCCTCACACGCGGTGCATGAGCGTGGGGCCAGGGGTCCTGGTCGTTCGAGGGAGCCTTCCGTGAGCAAGCGAATGCGCTAGGGCCGCAGAGCCCCGCCTCCGCATCCCGTTTCGCCCTTCTTCACCCTTCACCCTTTCCTGTGCCGTTGACGCAGGCGCGCGTTCTGCGCGCCCTCCGGCACGGTGATCCCACCTGCCTTTCACGGGAGTGCACCCATGTCCGTCTCCACCCTTGCCGCCGACCCGTCCGTTTGTGCCCCGCTGCCCGTTCTGGGCAGGGATGTCAGCGTGCCGCTCGTCACGGGCGGCACCGTCACCTACGCCGCGCTCGACTACGCGGCCAGCGCCCCGGCGTTGCAGCGGGTGTGGGACGACGTGGCGGCGTACGCGCCGTACTACGGCAGCGTCCACCGCGGCGCCGGGTATCTGTCGCAGCTGTCCACCGACCTCTTCGAGAACGCCCGCCGGACCGTGGCCGCGTTCCTGGACTGCCGCGAGGCGGACCAGGTGATCTTCACCCGGTCCACCACCGACTCGCTCAACCTCCTGGCCGCCGCCCTGCCGGCCGGCTGCCAGGTCTTCGTCTTCGAGACCGAGCACCACGCCTCGCTGCTGCCCTGGCGCGACGCCCGGGTCACCGTCCTCGACGCCCCGCGCACCCCGCGGCAGGCCGTGCGGACCCTGGAGCGCGCCCTCGCGGACCGCGACTCCCGCGGACCGGCCCTCGTGTGTGTCACCGGCGCCTCCAACGTCACCGGTGAGTTGTGGCCCGTACGCGAGCTGGCGGCGGTCGCCCATGCGCAGGGCGCCCGTATCGTCCTGGACGCCGCCCAGCTCGCCCCGCACCACCCCGTGTCGGTCACGGACCTCGACGTGGACTGGGTCGCCTTCTCCGGCCACAAGCTGTACGCCCCCTTCGGCTCCGGCGTGCTGGCGGGCCGCGCCGACTGGCTGCGCGCGGCCGAGCCCTATCTCGCGGGCGGCGGCGCCAGCCGCCGGGTCACCCGGCGGACGGACGGGGGAGTGGACGTCGACTGGCACGAGACCGCCGCGCGGCACGAGGCCGGTTCGCCCAACGTGATCGGTGCCTACGCCATCGCCTCGGCCTGCAAGGCCCTCACCGAGGCGGGCTTCGACGCGCTCGTCGCCCGTGAGCAGCACCTCGTCCGCACGGTCAGGGAGGGACTCGCCGGGGTCCCGGAGGTCAAGGTGCTCTCCCTCTTCGGCGACGACGCGCCCCGCGTCGGTGTGATCTCGTTCGTCGTCGACGGCTGGAACAGTTCCCACTTCGCCGCCGCGCTCTCCGCGGAGTACGGCATCGGCGTCCGCGACGGCCTGTTCTGCGCCCATCCGCTGGTGCGCACCCTGCTGGGCGGCGACCCGGAGGCCCCGGGCGAGTGCGGTGCCCCCGAGGCCGCACCCGGCGAGCGGTCCCTGAACGCCATCCGCGTCAGCTTCGGCGCGGGCACGCCCGACGAGCATGTCGAGCGGTTCGTCCGGGCGGTCGCGGAGCTGGTCCGGCAGGGCGCGCGGTGGACCTACCGCACACAGGACGGGCGGTGCGTTCCGGCGGTCTGACGCCCCCGACCGATCGCCGAGCCCGGGTCCTGGTGCGCCGGCCGGAAGGGAGTCAGTTGTCGAGCCCGATCGCGAACGCCGCCTCCAGGTCGTGCTGGGAGTACGTGCGGAAGGCGACATGCGTATCCGTGCCCAGGACGCCCGGGATCTTGCTGATCCGGCCGGGGATGACGTCCGCCAGGTCGTCGTGGGCCCGCACCCGGACCATGGCGATGAGGTCGTAGGTGCCGGTGACGGAGAAGACCTCGCTGACGGAGTCCAGCGCGGCGATCGACTCGGCGATCTCGGGGATCCGGTCCACGCTGGTCTTGATGAGCACGATCGCAGTGATCACGGCTGGCTGTCTCCCTAGGTGCACGCTCGGACTGTCACTCTAAGACCTGCCCCACCGCTCACCAACAGACGCTGTCCCGGCAGCGTCGGCGGCCACCCGGCCGCGCCTCGGCGGCCCTCTTCGGCGGCTGGTTCGTCCGCCGGGGCGCTCGTGCCGGCCGGTGTGGCGGAGGAGGGGGCGAGGGGGACTCACGGACGCGCCGCCAGCACGGGCCTGCGCACCCAGGCGTAGAGGAAGCCCAGTGCGAACCCCACGACATGGGCGAGGTAGGCGACCCCGGGCCCCTGGGTGGCGCGGTCCGCCGCGATCCACTGCAGTGTCGCCCAGAAGGGCAGCACCACCCAGGCCGGAAAGCGCAGCGGCAGGAAGAAGAGGAACGGGAAGAGACTGGTCACCCTGGCCCCGGGGAACAGGAACAGAAACGCGCCGAGCACCGCGGAGATCGACCCCGAGGCCCCGACCAGCGTCTGCGTCGACTGCGCGTGGGCCGCCGCGTACCCGAGGAGCGCCAGATAGCCGCAGCCCCCGTAGAACAGGGCGAACTCCAGATGGCCCATCCGCTCCTCGGCCATCGCCCCGAAGACATAGAGGAACAGCATGTTGCCGAGCAGATGCACCCAGCTGCCGTGCACGAAGAGCGCCGTCGCGGGCGTGAGGGCGGCCCGTGGCGCCCCGCTGAACAGCTCCGCGGGCACCACGCCCCAGCGGGCGAAATAGGCCCGCTGGGCGGCGAGCAGCGCCTCGCCCCGGCCGTAGGAGGGGTTCAGGCCCGAGGCCGGCCCCAGGGCGAAGATCAGACAGCACAGGACGATCAGCCCGTACGTCATGGGCGCCGACTGTCCTCGCAGCGCCCTCCCGGCCGCCCTGCTCCAGGTGCTGATCATGGGACAGAGCATGGCGTAACCGGACTGATCCGCACAGAGTGCCTCGCCGCGTGAGACGGGCGGGCGGCGACTACCCGCCAGGCCGTAGGGTTACGAGCCACGCTCCAGGGAAACTGGCGCATCACGGAGACTGGAAGAAGGAAGAGAGCGTCCACGATGACGGTTCCCCTGCCGACCGAGACGACCCGCTGGCGCTGCACGCTCTGCGGCAACCTCACCCGGTTCGACGTGACCCGTTCGTCGAAGGTGGTCGAGTACGTGCATCTCGATCTGGCCGGGGAGCCGACGGTCGAGGAGCGCGAGGTGGTCAGTGAGACCATCGAGTCGGTGCGTTGCCGCTGGTGCAACGCCGTGGACCAGGTGGAGCTCGTGGACAGGCCGGGCGCCGGCTCCTGACGGAGGCGGCCTCGCACAGGCATTGGGGTGACGGATGGTGGAGACTTCGGGCGGGGAGCCGGTCGACGGCACCGCTGAGGTGCTCGACCGTCCGCTGCCCGACGGAGTGCGCCGTCGGGTCGTGCAGATCGTCGCGGACGGCTTCGGCGGGCTGACCCTGGCCGAACTGCCCGCACAGCTACGGCAGTACGCCCGGTTCGCCCCGAACCGTCGGGCCAAGTTCGCCGGCAACGCCATGGCGGCGGCCGTGGAGAGCGACACGCTGTTCCGGCAGCGCATCGCAGAGAAGCTCAGAGAGGCCCAGCCGGAACTCACCGGCGCCCTCGACTCCGGCTCGCCGCCCCCGGCCGCGGACCCGCTCGACGTGGCGGCCGCGGCCTATGTGCTGCGCCCGGCGGGCTGGGTGAAGCTGGTGACCGCCGCGGGCGAGGAAGCCCAGCGGGTGGACGCCGAGCGCGTCGACGAGGAGAACCGGGCCGAGCTGGAGCGGCTGCGTGAGGAACTGGGCGCCGCCCGCGCACAGACCCGCGCCGAGACCGATCGGCTGCGCGGGGAGCTGGAGTCGGTCCGCAAGGAAGCCGAATCGCTGCACCGGAAGCTGCGTGCGGCGCTCAGCGACGTCAAGCGCGGCGAGGCTGCCCTGCGCAAGGTCCAGGGCGAGGTCGAGGCCGTGCGCGCCGAGGGCCAGGCGCAGGTGTCCGTCGCGGAGAGCGAGACCCGGCGGCTCAAGGCGCGTCTCGGCGAGGCGGAGGCCGCCCTGGAGGCCACGCGCCGAGCGGTGCGCGAGGGGCGCAGCGTCGAGGACATGCGGGTCCGGCTGCTGCTCGACACCGTGCTGGACGCGGCCCAGGGGCTGCGGCGGGAGCTGGCGCTGCCGCCGGTCTCGGTGCGGCCCGCGGAGACCGTGGACGCGGTCGAACCGGGACGGATGACACCGAAGGACATCGCCGCCCGGGCGCTGTCCGAGAGCGATCCCGCCATCCTCGACCAACTGCTCGCGCTGCCGCAGGCGCATCTGGTCGTCGACGGCTACAACGTCACCAAGACCGGCTACCCGCAGATGCCGCTGGAGAAGCAGCGGCTCAGGCTCCTCGGGCAGCTCTCGCAGCTCGCCGCGCAGTCCGGCGCGGAGGTCACGTGCGTCTTCGACGGGGCCGAACTGGCCGCTCCCGTGCTGCTCGCGCCGCCGCGCGGCGTGCGGGTGCTGTTCTCCAAGGCGGGCGTCACCGCTGATGAGTTGATCCGTCAGCTGGTGCGCGCGGAGCCGCCGGGCCGGCCCGTCATCGTGGTCTCCACCGACCGTGAGGTGGCCGACGGGGTCGCCAGGGCGGGTGCCCGTCCCGTCGCGTCGGCGGTTCTGCTCAAGAGATTTTCCAGGGCATAACGGACTTCCGTGCCAGACTTGCCCGTTGTCCCGAACGTCCCATGGGTCGCCTACGCACCAAGCGCAACATCCATCGCGCATGCCCGAATTGGGGTGATCGTGACGCAACGTAGCGTCAAAGGCGTCTCACCCCACGTGAGTTCTGTGCAAAGAATGCATTGAGTGACGGGGATTTTTCCGCGCAGGATTTGAACTGATCACAACGAGGTCACTAGGGTCGGGCTTCGAACCTCCGCTCGGGTGATCACTCACATGGGGTGAGTGACGGCGGAGGGCACCGCCCGCCGGCGTGTCGGTAGGCGGCTGAAGGAAGAAGGAGATCGCCCCCGTGGCGTCCCACCGTCGACCCAAGCAGCCGAGCCGCGCACGTGTGACCGTGCTCACCACCGCCGCGGCCGCCGCCGTGGCGTTCAGCGCGCAGGCCGCCAACGCCGCCCCCAGCGAGAAGCCGAACAAGGACGAGGTCAAGTCCCAGGTCGACAAGCTCTACGGGGAGGCCGAGCAGGCCACCGAGGCCTTCAACGGCGCCAAGGAGAAGCAGGACAATCTGGAGAAGCAGATCTCCGACCTGCAGGACAAGGTCGCCCGGGGCCAGGACGAGTTGAACCAGCTCCGCGACGGCATCGGCACCATGGCCAGCGCCCAGTACCGCACCGGCAGCATCGACCCCTCCGTGCAGCTGTTCCTCTCCTCGAACCCGGACGACTACCTCGACAAGGCGTCCACGCTGGACCAGTTGAGCAGCCAGCAGGTCGAGGGGCTGAAGAAGATCCAGGAGAAGCAGCGCGAGCTGGCCCAGGAGCGCCAGGAGGCCACCGACAAGCTCAAGGACCTCGCGGCCACCCGGACCGAGCTGGGCAAGAAGAAGCAGGAAGTCCAGGGCAAGCTCGCCGCGGCGCAGAAGCTGCTCAACTCCCTGACCGCGCAGGAGAAGGCGCAGCTCGCCGCCGAGCAGAACCGGGCCAGCCGGGCCAGCGAGCGCAGCGTCCTCAGCGGCGACACCGGGTCCGCCTCCGGTCGGGCGGCCGCGGCGTTCGCCGCCGCCCAGTCCATGATCGGCAGGCCCTACCACTACGGCGCCACCGGCACGGCCACCTTCGACTGCTCGGGTCTGACCTCCTGGGCGTACGCGCAGGCAGGCGTCTCCATCCCGCGCACCTCGCAGGAGCAGGCCAACATAGGCACCCGGATCTACTCGGTGAACGACCTGAAGGTCGGCGACCTGGTCTTCTTCTTCAACGACATCCACCACGTGGGCCTCTACGCGGGCAACGGCCAGATCCTGCACGCCCCGCGCACCGGCACCGTCGTCCGCTACGAGTCGATGAGCACGGTCGGCGGACCCTTCATGTTCGGCGTCCGAGTCTGACCGGATCCCGAGTCTTGCCCGGCGTCCGAGGCTGACCGGATCCCCCGTCGTATTCGGCGTCCGAGTCCGACCGGATCCCCGGCGGACCGGGCGGCCACTCCGCCCGAACGGGCGAATTCCAGCGACGCCCGCTGACCCCGCACCCCGCCGATGACCTGCGTCAGCGGCGGGGTGCCGCGTTGTACGCCCGTCCCGCTCTCTTTGAACCGCACGTGATCACCCGGCTACTGTCTGCCGGGTTTTCCCCCGCCGCGCGGCGGGGGTCCGTCAGCGGAAGGGAGTGCGACCGGTCGTGGGGTCCCATCGCCGCCTTGCACCAACCGGGCTCGGCCGGGGCCATGGCGCCGCCATGCGTCCGGTGAGCCGAAGGGACACCGGGGCGGGCGCCCCGGCGCCGCACCAGGCTCTGAGGAGGACAGCCGCCGTGCTGTCGGCCGCCGCGGCGGCGGCAGCAGCCGCCACGGCGTTCGGTGCCGCACCCGCGGACGCCGCCCCGTCCCGTGACCTCCGGATCACGGTGGACCGGCTGTACCAGGAGGCCGAGCAGGCCACCGAGGCGTACAACAAGGCGGCCGAGCGGGCCGGTTCGCTGCGCCGGCAGGTCGGCCGGGAGCAGGACCGGATCGCCCGGCAGCAGGAGCGCGTCAACGCCCTGCGGGACGTGCTCGGTTCGCTCGCCGGGGCCCAGTACCGCTCCGGCGGCCTCGACTCCTCCCTCGGGCTGCTGCTGTCCGACGACCCCGGCGAGTACCTGGACCGGGCGGCCGTGCTCGACCGGATCGGCTCCCGCCAGGCCGGACAGCTCAGGGAACTCCAGGCGGCCCTGCGCGAGCTGGCCCAAGAACGCGCGGACACCACCGCTGAGCTGGCCGAGCTGGAGCGCGACCGCGTGGCCGTCGCCCGGCACAAGAGGACCGTCGAGCAAAAACTCGCCACCGCGCGACGGCTGCTCGACTCCCTGCCGCGCACCGCGCGCGCCGCCTACGACCGCGCGTCCCGCTCCGGCGGCGACGTGCCCGGCCTCACGGGCACCGGAGCGTCCGACGGCCGAGCGCCCGACGGCCGCGCGGCCGCCGCGGTCGCCGCGGCCCGCTCCGCCCTCGGCCGCCCGTATGTGTGGGGCGCCAGCGGACCGGTCGGCTTCGACTGTTCGGGCCTGATGCAGTGGGCGTACGCGCGGGCGGGCATCGGACTGCCGCGCACCTCGCAGGAGCAGCGGTACGCCGGCCACCGGGTGCCGCTCTCCGAGGCACGCCCGGGCGACCTGGTCGTCTACCGCTCCGACGCGAGCCATGTGGCCATGTACGTCGGCGGCGGCCAGGTCATCCACGCACCCCACCCGGGAGCCGCCGTCCGCTACGACCCGGTCGGGATGATGCCGATCTCCTCGGTCACCCGCCCCTGACCGCGACACCGGTACGGGGGGTGGCCGGCGCGTACGATCGGACGATGGCTGATCATGGGCGTGCGTCGGGGGCCGTGGCGTGTTGTGCGCTGCTGCTCGCCGGGCTCGTCGGCTGCGGCGGGCGGCCCGCGCCGGACTCCCAGACGGCCGCCGTGCAGCAGGTCCTCGACCGGCGGGCGGCCGCCGTCCTCGCCGGGAACCGGCCCGCTTTTCTCGCCACCGAGGCACCGGCCGCCGGCGCCGGGGCGGCGGAGTTCGACAATCTGCGTGCCGTCCCGCTGTCCGCGTGGTCGTACCGCGTCACGGCCCTGCGCCGCACCGGTGACCGGGCGAGTGCCGACGCCGAGCTGCGCTACCGCGTCAAGGGCTACGACCGGGCGCCGGTCACCGCCGCCCGGGTGCTGCGGCTGACCCGCACCGACGGCCGCTGGTACGTCAGCGCCGACGAGCCCGCGCGGAAGGCCGGCGAGCAGTTGTGGGAGCAGGGCGCCGTCGAGACCGTCCGCGGAACGCACAGCCTCGTCCTCGGCGTGGGGCAGCCCCGGGACGTCCTGCGGGCCTACGCCGACCTCGCGGACCGGTCGGTGCCCGCCGTCACCGACGCGTGGGGCGGGGACTGGGTGCGGCACGTCGTGGTGCTCGTACCGCGGTCGCTGGAGGGGATGGCGGGGCTGCTCGGCGCGCAGGCGTCCGGGTACCGTGGGATCGCCGCGGTCACCACCGGGGAGGCGGGAGGCACGGCGCGGGCGCCCGCGGACCGCATCATCGTCAACCCCGACGCGTACGACGTCCTCGGCGACCTGGGCAAGCAGGTCGTGCTCCGGCACGAGACCACCCATGTGGCCACCCGCGCTCACACCACGGCGGCCACGCCCCTGTGGCTGTCCGAGGGCTATGCCGACTGGGTCGGCTACCGCGGCAGCGGCCGCACTCCCGGAGAGGCGGCTCCCGAACTCGCCCGCTCGGTCGCGCGGGGACAGGTCCCGGCCGCGCTGCCCCGGGACGCGGACTTCGCCTTCTCCGGCGACGCGGACACGCTGGCGCGGGCCTACGAGGGCGGCTGGCTGGCCTGCCGGATGATCGCCGACCGCTGGGGAGAGGCCCGGCTGAACGCCTTCTACCGGGCGGTGGGCGACCACCGCACCCGCACCGGCGCGGTCGAAACCGCCTTGAAGCACACACTCGGCACGACCCCGGAGAGCTTCACCCGCCAGTGGCGGTCGTATCTGCGGTCCCAACTGGGCTGACCCGGGGCGCACGGCAGGGCGCCGAGTTCCGTCACGAGGGCGCCAGGGTCTCCTGGGTGCGAGGCGTTTGCGGGGGGACGGGGGGTGGAGGGACGGTGACCGTGGTGCGCCACAGTTCCCGGGCGGCCGTCACCGTGGCGAGCAGCAGCAGGCCGTTGCGGGCGAGGAGGAGGGCGACGCCCAGACGGTCGCTGGCGACGACGTTCGCGAAGTAGACGGGGAACTCCAGGACGGTGGCCAGGCAGGCGGCCAGGACCAGTCCGGCGGACAGGGTCATCCCGCTGCCGCGCCGGCACAGGCACACCGCCGCCAGCCCCACCAGCCACACCAGGTACTGGGGGCTGATCACCCGGCTGGTGACCGTGAACAGCAGCACCGCGACGAAGGCCGCGTCCGCGAGGGCGTGCGGCGGCAGACGGCGGGCGCGCACCCGCCACAGCAGCAGCCAGCCGAAGGCGATCACGGACAGGGCCAGGGCCGCCGCGCTGACCCAGTCCACGTACGGGCCGAGGAACTCCACCGAGCCGTAGTTGAGCAGTACCTGGCCCTGCCAGCCGAAGTGCCGGGCGACGTGGAAGACCAGCGAGCCCATCGACTCCACTTCGGTGCCGCGGCCGCGCTGGGCGGTCAGGAAGGAGAAGGCGCCGGGCGCCGTCAGGCCGGACAGCAGCGCCAGACCGCCGGCCGTCGCCGCGGCGAAGACCCAGGCCCGGCGGCTCGCGGCCCCCACCAGCAGCAGCGCCGGCCACACCTTCAGCAGGGCGCCGAGGCCCGCGAGCGCCCCCATCACCCGCGGCCGGCCCGCCCCCGCGAGCAGTGCCGCGACCGCCACCGCGGTCACCATCACGTCGTAGCGGGCGTAGACGGTCGGGCCGAGCAGGGCGACGCCGGCCGTCCACAGCCAGGCACCCCGCAGCGTCCTGCCGGGGCGTGTGCCCGCGTACCCGAGCAGGCCGAGGACCGCCAGGTCGGCGAGCAGGGCGAGGACGTAGAAGGCCTGCGCGTAGTCCAGGAAAGGCAGCAGCGCGGGGGAGAGGATCGCGAGCGCGGCGACGGGCGGGTACTGCCAGGTGACGTCGTCGCGCGGGAACGTGCCGGTGCGCAGGGTCTCGTACCACCCGTGGTAGATGACCGAGACGTCGGTGGTGACGTCCGGGCCGGGGAAGACGAGCACCCTGAGGACGAAGAGCAGCAGGACCACTCTGGTCAGGCCCCAGACGGCGAACAGCCAGACCGGGAACCTCCGTGTGCCCGCCATCTCCACCCGACCCCTGTTCCGGCGCGTCCCGCGTCGTCGTCGTCCTGAGGGGCCATGATTCCCCGCCGGACCGCGCGAGGGCCATGAAGCGCGGCCGTACGAAGCTGTGAGGACGGTCGCACACCGGGTTCGGTACTGTCGACGGCGATGCACAAGACCCTGATCGTGACCAACGACTTCCCGCCCCGTCCGGGCGGCATCCAGGCGTTCCTGCACAACATGGCGCTGCGTCTGGATCCCGAGCGCCTGGTCGTCTACGCCTCCACCTGGAAGCGCGGCCGCGAGGGCGCCGAGGCGACGGCCGCCTTCGACGCCGAACAGCCCTTCACCGTCGTACGGGACCGGACGACGATGCTGCTGCCGACGCCGGGCGCGACCCGGCGGGCCGTGGGGCTGCTGCGGGAGCACGGCTGTACGTCGGTGTGGTTCGGGGCGGCGGCACCGCTCGGCCTGATGGCGCCGGCGCTGCGCCGGGCCGGGGCGCGGCGCCTGGTGGCCACCACCCACGGCCATGAGGCGGGCTGGGCCCAGCTCCCCGCGGCACGCGACCTGGTGCGCCGGATCGGCGAGTCGACGGACACGATCACCTACCTCGGCGAGTACACCCGCTCGCGGATCGCCTCCGTCCTGACCCCGCAGGCGGCCGGGCGCATGGTGCAACTGCCCCCGGGGGTGGACGAGAAGACGTTCCATCCCGGCTCGGGCGGCGACGAGGTCCGCGACCGCCTCGGATTCACGGACCGCCCGGTGGTGGTCTGTGTCTCCCGGCTGGTCCCGCGCAAGGGCCAGGACACGCTGATCCGGGCGATGCCGCGGATCCTGGCCAAGGAGCCGGAGGCGGCCTTGCTGATCGTCGGGGGCGGGCCCTACGAGAAGGACCTGCGCAGACTCGCGCAGGAGACCGGGGTCGCCGGCGCCGTCCACTTCACCGGCGCCGTCCCGTGGTCCGAGCTGCCCGCGCACTACGGCGCCGGCGACGTGTTCGCGATGCCGTGCCGCACCCGCCGGGGCGGCCTGGACGTCGAGGGCCTCGGCATCGTGTACCTGGAGGCCTCCGCCACGGGCCTCCCGGTGGTCGCGGGCGACTCGGGCGGCGCCCCGGACGCGGTGCTCGACGGGGAGACCGGCTGGGTGGTGCGGGGCGGCTGTGCCGAGGAGACCGCGGACCGGATCATCACCCTCCTGGGCGACCCGGAGCTGCGCCGCCGCATGGGCGAGCGGGGGCGGCAGTGGGTGGCGGAGAAATGGCGCTGGGACCTCTTGGCGGAGAAGCTCGAAGCGTTGCTCTGAAGGGTGCCGCGCCCCAGAGCCTGCCGGAGCCGGTACCCCGGCAGGCAGCGTTCGCCCCGCCGCGGCCGCACCATCACCGCGCTCGCCGAACGCACCATGACGCGGGTCCTCGCCGAGGACACCGCGTCATGAGCTGACAGCCGGGGACCGCCGCCTTTGGCGGACGGCCTCTGCTTCCGGCAGACGGCCGCTATTTCCGGTAGAGGGCCTCGATCTCCTCCGCGAAGTCCTTCGCCACCACGGAGCGCCGGAGCTTCAGGGACGGCGTGAGGTGGCCCGACTCCTCGTCGAACTGGGAGGAGAGAATGCGGAACTTCCGCACCGATTCCGCCTTCGACACCGCGGCGTTGCCGTCGTCGACCGCTTCCTGGATCGCCGCGATCAGATCCGGGTCATCGCGCAGCGACGCCGCGGTGGAACCCGCCGGCTTGCCCTGCTCGGCGGCCCAGCGCGCCAGGAACTCCTCGTCGAGGGTGATCAGGGCGCCCACGAACGGCCGCCCGTCACCCACCACCATGCACTCCGCGACCAGCGCGTGCGCCCGGATGCGGTCCTCGATCACGGCCGGGGCGACGTTCTTGCCGCCCGCGGTGACGATGATCTCCTTCTTGCGGCCGGTGATCATCAGATAGCCGTCCTCGTCGAGGGTGCCGATGTCACCGGTGTGGAACCAGCCGTCGGCCAGCGCCTCCGCGGTCGCGGCCTCGTTGTTCCAGTACCCCCGGAACACGTGCTCGCCGTGCAGCAGCACCTCGCCGTCGTCCGCGATACGGATCACGGAGCCCGGCAGCGGCTGGCCGACCGTGCCGATCTTCTGCCGGTCCCAGGGGTTGAAGGCGGTGGCCGCGGTGGTCTCGGTCAGGCCGTAGCCCTCCAGGACCGTGAAGCCGATACCGCGGAAGAAGTGGCCGAGGCGCTCGCCGAGCGGGGCGCCGCCGGAGATGGCGTACTCGCCGCGGCCGCCCAGCACCGCGCGCAGCTTGCTGTAGACGAGCTTGTCGAACGTCTTGTGCTTGATCTTCAGGCCGAGCGACGGATCGGACGGGGCGTCCAGGGCGCGGCTGTACGCGATCGCCGTGTCCACCGCCTTGTCGAAGATCTTCCCCTTGCCGTCGGCCTGTGCCTTGGCCCGCGCCGAGTTGTAGACCTTCTCGAAGACGCGCGGCACACCGAGGATCAACGTCGGCCGGAACGCGGCGAGTTCGTCGGTGAGGTTCTTGATGTCCGGGACACAGCCGAGCTTGATGGGCGCCATCATGGGCGCGATCTGCACCAGACGCCCGAAGACGTGCGCGAGCGGCAGGAAGAGGAGGACGGAGCACTCGCCCGTACGGAAGAGCGGGCGCAGCCGCTCGACGATGTTGCCGCACTCGGCCAAGAAGTTGCGGTGCGTGAGCACACAGCCCTTGGGGCGCCCGGTGGTCCCGCTGGTGTAGACGATCGTCGCCGGGTCGTCGGCCTTGGCGAGCGAGCAGCGCTCCTCGACCGTCGCGTCGCTGACGTCCTTCCCGGCCCGCTCCAGCTCCTGAACGCCCCCGGCCTCGATCTGCCAGACGTGCTTGAGCGCGGGCAGCCGGTCGCGCACCGACTCGACGGCCGCGGCGTGCGTGTCCAGCTCCACGAGGCAGGCGGTCACGCCCGAGTCGCCGAGGATCCACTCCACCTGCTCCGGCGAGCTGGTCTCGTACACCGGCACGGTGACCGCCCCGGCACTCCAGATCGCGAAGTCCAGCAGGGTCCACTCGTAGCGGGTGCGGGACATGAGCCCCACCCGGTCGCCCGGCTGCACGCCGGAGGCGATGAGTCCCTTCGCCGCGCTGCGCACCTCGGTGAGGAAGGTGGCGGCGGTGACGTCCTGCCAGGCACCGCCCACCTTGCGGGCGATGACGGCGACGTCCGCGTGCTGCGCGGCGTTTCTGCGGACGATGTCGGTCAGATTGCCGTCCGCAGGGACCTCGTACAAAGCCGGAAGGCTGAACTCGCGCAAGACTGCTGCTCCTCATAGGGCGCCGACGACACGACGTTGTGTGCTGCGACGGTGCGGTCCAAGGCTCGGGCAGGTGCGCAGGGTTTCCCACGACAGTCGTTGGCTGAAACCCTGAGCACGACTGGACGGCCCGGACGTTACCCGCCGGTATGGCCTCCGGGACAGGGGGTCCGGACGAGATGTTCCGCGCGTCACACGCTTTGGCGTTCCTTCGCGCACAGTAGTCCACCCCCTTCCTGACTGGCCAGTAACCGCTGGTCCGGCCGCCACTGTTCACCTATGTCCCACACCCCTACGCTTGATCGTCATGACACCCACACCGGACGGCACTCCGCGGACGCGCGTTCACGTGGTCAGCGACGTGCACGGCAACGCGCGCGACCTGGCCAGAGCCGGCGACGGGGCCGACGCCCTCGTCTGTCTGGGGGATCTGGTCCTCTTTCTCGACTACGCCGACCACTCGCGCGGGATCTTCCCGGACCTGTTCGGCAAGGAGAACGCCGACCGGATCGTCGAGCTGCGCACCGCCCGCCGCTTCGAGGAGGCGCGCGCCTTCGGTGCCCGGCTGTGGGCCGGCGTGGGCGACGACCGCGCCGCGGCGATCGAGAGGGCGGTGCGCAGACAGTACGCCGAACTGTTCGCCGCCTTCCCGACCCCGACCTACGCCACCTACGGCAACGTCGACATGCCGACCCTGTGGCCCGAGTACGCCGGCCCGGGCACCACCGTGCTGGACGGCCAGCGGGTGGAGATCGGCGGCTGGACCTTCGGCTTCGTCGGCGGGGGCCTGCGCACCGCCATGCGGACCCCGTACGAGATCGGCGACGAGGAGTACGCGGCGAAGATCGAGGCGGTGGGGGAGGTGGACGTGCTGTGCACCCACATACCGCCGGAGGTGCCCGAGCTGGTCTACGACACGGTGGCGCGCCGCTTCGAGCGCGGCAGCCGGGCCCTGCTGGACGCGATCCGCCGCACGCGCCCCCGGTACTCGCTCTTCGGCCATGTCCACCAGCCGCTGACGAGCCGGATGCGGATCGGCGCGACGGAATGCGTGAACGTGGGGCATTTCGCGGGGAGCGGGAGACCCTGGGTGCTGGAGTGGTGACCCGCGGAACCCCCCCGGACCGCCCCGCGCGACGGGCCGGTGACCGAACCGCAGGCGGGGTGGTAGCGGTACGGCGCGTGCGCGGTAGCCTTCACGCTGCACACACGTGCGCACCGGCGCACCTCCCTCCCTCACGAACCTCATCTGGAGGAGCCACGGCGATGGCGGAACACACCAGCTCGAGCATCACGATCGAGGCGGCTCCGGCCGACGTCATGCGGGTGATCGCCGACTTCGCGCGCTATCCGGACTGGACGGGCGAGGTGAAGGAGGCGGAGGTGCTCGCCACGGACGCGCGGGGCCGTGCCGAGAAGGTGCACCTGGTCATGGACGCGGGCGCGATCAAGGACGACCAGACGCTGGCGTACACCTGGACGGGCGACAACGAGGTCTCCTGGACCCTGGTCAAGTCCCAGATGCTCCGCTCCCTCGACGGCTCGTACCTGCTCAAGCCGGCGGCCTCGGGCGGCACACAGGTCACGTACCGGCTGACCGTCGACGTCAAGATCCCGATGCTCGGCATGATCAAGCGCAAGGCGGAGAAGGTCATCATCGACCGGGCCCTGGCGGGGCTGAAGAAGCGGGTGGAGTCGGGCGAGGACGGGGAGTAGCTCCCGCCGGTGGCCGGTGCGCGGGTCGGGGGCGGCTGCGGTCGTCCGTGGCCGGTGCGCGGGTCCGGGGCGGCAGCCGCCGGACGGTGCCCGCCGCCCGGGCTCGCCGATGACCTGCTCAGCCCGGGGGCCGGGCACCGGTAGCGTTCACCCCCATGCGCACCATCCTGATCACCGGCCCCGGCGGCTCCGGCCGCACCACCGTCGCCGCGGCCACCGCGCTGGAAGCAGCCCGCCGGGGCACCCGCACCCTCCTCCTCGGCGCCGACCGCACCGACACCCTCGGTGCCGTGCTCGGGGTCCCCACCGGTGCCACCCCCGCCGAGGCCGCGCCCGGTCTCACCGCCTGGCGCCCGGACGCCGACGCCCGCTTCCGGGAGGACCTCGTCGCCTTCCAGGACCGCGCGGCCGGCGCCCTCGACCTGCTCGGCGCCGCCCGGCTGGACCCCGAGGAGGTCACCCCCCTGCCCGGCGCCGGGGAACTCGCCCTCCTGCGCGCCCTGCGCGACGCCGCCCTCGGCGACGCGTACGACCTCCTCGTCGTCGACCTGCCCCCGGCCCCGCAGGCACTCGCCCTGCTCGCGCTGCCCGGGGAACTCCGCCGCTATCTGCGCCGGCTGCTCCCGCCGGAGCGGCAGGCCGCCCGCGCCCTGCGCCCCGTCCTCGGCCGCCTCGCAGGCGTGCCGATGCCCGCCGAGTGGCTGTACGAGACCGCTGCCCGCTGGGACGTCGAACTGGCCGCCGTCGAGGCCGTCGTCGCCGACCGGGCCACGAGCGTATGGCTGGTCGCCGAGCCGGGCCCGGCCGGCGCCGACGCCGTCCGGTCCGCGGTCACCGGCCTCGCCCTGCACACCCTGCGTCCCGAGGTCCTGGTCGCGAGCCGGGTCCTGCCCGAGGACGCCCCCGACCCGTGGCTCGCCGGTCTCGTCGCCCAGCAGGGCAAGACCGTGGAGGAGTGGCGAAGCGTCTACGGCGTCCACGTCGTCCCCCACCTCGGCCGGGACCCGCGCGGTGCCGACGACCTCGCCGCGCTCGCCGCCCCCGCCGTCAATCCGGCGCCCGCCCCCGTCGAGTGGCCCGTGACGGACCGGCGCGCCGAGGACGGCGTGCTGGTATGGCACATCCCGCTGCCCGGCGCCATACGCGACGAACTGGACCTCGTCCGGCGCGGGGACGAACTGGTCGTGGCCGTGGGATCGTTCCGTCGCGTCGTCCCGCTGCCGTCGGTCCTGCGCCGCTGCGCCGTGTCCGGGGCCGCGCTGCGGGAGGGCGAGCTGCGCATCCGTTTCGCACCGGACCCGGAGCTGTGGCCGCGACGGGTCTGACCGGGACCGTTTCCGGGCGCCCGGAAACGAGTCCCCGCGCACGGTGAACCGCGTACCCCCGTTCGGGTACCGTCGGAGGTACGAACCGCCAGTCAGGAGTCCGCCATGAGCGAAGAGCGCCCCCCGTCCGACGCCGCTCAGGACGAGACAGCCGACGGCAGGGCCACCCCCTCTTCGAGCGGAGCCGAGGGCTCGGCGAAGTCCGAGGGCCCGGGGAAGTCCGAGGGCTTCGGGAAGACCGAGGGCTCGGGGGAGCCGGCGGCTGACGCCGACACTGACGCCGACGCCTGGGCCAAGGCGTGTGCCGAGGACCTCGCCGAGGAGCGGGCCCGCCGCCGTGCCCGGTACGGACCGCCGCCCGGCTCGGCCGCCGAGGAGCTGCGCAAGTTCGTCGACGCCGTCGCGGACAAGCTGTCCGAGCTGCCGACGCCGCTGTTCGGTGCCGCGGCCTCGGGTCCGGCCCAGCAGATGGTCCAGCAGGTGGTGCGGCAGGCCAAGGCCGCCGTGGAACCGGTGATAGAGCGCAACCCGGACGTCTTCGACCATCTCGCCGCGGCCGGTTCGGAGCTGCTCGCGGCCTACCGGTCCGCTGTCGAGGCCCAGGAGCGGCGCTGGACGGGCCGCACCTCCGGGGACGCCGACCCCCGCCGCGGGGGCGGGGAACAGGGGCCGGGAGAGCGCATCGACCTGGACTAGACCACGGGGCGAGGGGCCGCCCCTCGGGTACGGTGGGCCGTAGCGGGGCTCGACCGAAACTGAGGGATTCATGGGACTCACCATCGGCGTCGACATCGGCGGTACGAAGATCGCGGCCGGTGTGGTCGACGAGGAAGGCAACATCCTCTCGACCTACAAGGTGCCGACTCCGGGCACGCCCGACGCCATCGTGGACGCCATTGCCGCTGCCGTCGAGGGCGCCCGTGCCGGGCACGAGATCGTCGGCGTGGGCATCGGAGCCGCCGGCTACGTCAACCGCCAGCGTTCCACGGTCTACTTCGCGCCGAACATCGACTGGCGCCAGGAGCCGCTGAAGGAGAAGGTCGAGGCCCGCGTGGGCCTCCCGGTGGTCGTCGAGAACGACGCGAACGCGGCCGCCTGGGGCGAGTACAAGTTCGGTGCGGGCAAGGGGCACCGCAACGTCATCTGCATCACGCTCGGTACCGGCCTCGGCGGCGGCATCATCATCGGCAACAAGCTCCGCCGCGGCCACTTCGGCGTGGCCGCCGAGTTCGGCCACATCCGGATGGTCCCGGACGGCCTGCTGTGCGGCTGCGGTTCGCAGGGCTGCTGGGAGCAGTACGCCTCCGGCCGCGCCCTCGTGCGGTACGCCAAGCAGCGCGCCAACGCCAGCCCCGAGAGCGCCGAGCTGCTGCTCTCGCTCGGTGACGGCACCCCCGAGGGCATCGAGGGCAAGCACATCTCCATGGCCGCCCGCCAGGGCGACCCGGTGGCCATCGACTCCTACCGCGAGCTGGCCCGTTGGGCCGGTGCCGGCCTCGCCGACCTGGCCTCGCTGTTCGACCCCTCCGCCTTCATCGTCGGCGGCGGCCTCTCGGACGAGGGCGAGCTGGTCCTCGACCCGATCCGCAAGTCGTACCGGCGCTGGCTGGTCGGCGGCAACTGGCGCCCGGTCGCCGACGTGATCGCCGCGCAGCTCGGCAACAAGGCGGGTCTGGTCGGCGCCGCGGACCTGGCCCGCCAGCCTGATCCGATCATGTGAGCCGAGCCGGGGCGGAAGCGACCGCCGCAGGGGCTTTCCCCGCGGCGGTCCGCTTTCGCCCCGTACGCGCGGTCCCCGTCCCGCCCCCCCGTCCCGCACACGACGCCACCACCGATCCTCGCCCGGGCGTATCTTGATCAGCATGGCGACGACCCTCACGCTGCCCAACTCCCGCACCGAGCCCGACGGTTCGGCCGTCATCCGCGTCCTCAGCTACAACATCCGCTCGATGCGCGACGACACCGACGCGCTCGCCCGGGTGATCAGCGCCTGCGCGCCCGACCTGGTCCTCGTCCAGGAGGCGCCCCGCTTCTTCCGCTGGCGCAAGAAGCTCGCCCGGCTGGCGGCGGCCTCGAACCTCGTGGTCCTCTCGGGCGGCGCCACCGCCGCCGGCCCGGCTCTGCTGTGCTCGCTCCGCGCCACGGTCGAGCGCACCGAGGACGTGCTGCTGCCGCTCACCCCCGGACTGCACCGGCGGGGCCTGGCGACGGCGGTCGTGCGGTTCGGCGGTGCCCGGCTCGGTGTCATCAGCTGCCATCTGAGCCTGCAGCAGGACGAGCGGTACACGCAGGGCGGCATGCTGCTCGAGCGGCTAGCCGGTCTCGGCACCGCGCACGCGGTCGTCGGCGGCGACCTCAACGAACGGCCGGACGGTCCCGCCTTCGCGCGCCTGGCCGCCGAACTCCAGGACGGCTGGGCCACCGCCCCCTGGGGCGCCGAGCACACTTGGACGCCGTCCGATCCCTACCAGCGCATCGACGCGATCTTCGCCACGGGCGGCGTCGAGGTCCTCGGCTGCGGCGTCCCTCTCCCACTCTCGGCTTCGCTCGAGCGGGGGGACCCCCATGGCCGTCCGGGGGTGACGGAGTCAGACCTGAGGGCGGCCACGGACCATCTTCCGGTTCTGGCCGCCCTCAGGGTTCCCGCGTCGCGGGAGGGCGCGTCCGCGTCGTAGCCGGCGCGTCATCGGGGCCGGTCAGACCACCGCGCCCCGGCCCGGGTCGTCTCTGTCCTCGTCGTCCGTCCTCATCCGCACCACCAGCGTCGCGCAGCCGCCCAGGAAACCGCCCACGCCCAGCGTGGCGAGCCACCACGTCATGTCCCAGCCGAACAGCACCGCCAGCAGAAGCAGGAGCGGGCCGCCGACCATCCCGAGCCAGGCGAACTTCGCCGTGGTGTCGGCCGTCGGCAGCGGGGGCGGCTCCGGGGGCACGAAATGCCCCTCGTCGTCCTCGTCGAAGTCGTCGTCCGAGGGCTCCGGCACCGTGTGGTCGCGCGGGCCGAGACCGGGCGCGAAGGAGATCGAACTGCCGAGCGGCTTCGCCGGCTCGATCTTCGTCTCGTCGCCCTTGCCGCCGATCGGCTCGACATCGGGCAGCGCCAGATCCTCGACCGACCGGAACGGTCTGGCGCCCGGCGGGTCCGGCGGCTCCTGGCCGTACCCCGCGACGATCGCCGCCCAGGCGGCCTCCTCGTCGAGGGGCACACCCTTCTCGTCCGGCTCGCGGTCCTCGCGGTCGGAGTCGTGCTCAGCCACCTGCGGCCGTCCCTTCCTTGCCGAGACTGGGCGCGAGCCGGCCGATGAACGCGAGGCTCTCCTCGAAGATCCGGTCCGCGTCGTAGTCCAACGTCGCCACGTGGTAGCTCTGTTCCAGCAGGATCTCCCGTACGTCCGTGGCGGAGACCCGGCTGAGGATCCGCGCCGCGTCGGCGGGCGGAACCACATGGTCCTGGGGGCTGTGCAGAAGCAGCAGCGGCTGGGTGACCTGCGGCAGTTCACCGTCGACGACCCGGAAGAAGTTCCGCAGGGAGTGCGCGGCGTGCAGCGGCACCCGGTCGTACCCCAACTCCCGGCCGCCCTCCTTGGCGATGTCGCTGGCGATGCCCTTCGTCGTGCGGACGAGGTGGCGGGCCACCGGGAGGGCGTACGCCGACAGGCCGTGCACCTTGTTCGCCGGGTTGACGACCACGATGCCGCTGACCGCCTCCCCGTGCCGGGCGGCGAGCCGCAGGGCCAGGGCACCGCCCATGGACAGCCCGGCCACGAACACCTGCGCACAGCGGTCGCGCAGGGCGTGCAGCGCGCGGTCCACCTCCGCGTACCAGTCCTGCCAGCCGGTGAGCTGCATGTCCTCCCAGCGCGTGCCGTGTCCCGGCAGCAGCGGCAGCGAGACGGTGAGGCCGTGCTCGGCGAGATGCTCCGCCCAGGGGCGCAGCGACTGGGGGGAACCGGTGAAGCCGTGGCAGAGGAGGACGCCGATCTCCCCACCCTCGTGGTGGTACGGCTCGGCTCCGGGGAGGACCGGCACGTCGGTCTCCTGTTCATGGAAAGGGGCTGGGCACGTCGATTGCAGGTACTTCACCGTACGCGACGGCACTGACACCGACCAGGGCCGTCGGCCTCTTTGACGGCGGACCGGGTTAAGGTCGGTTCGACAGACACAGGAGGCACTCGGGTGTTGTACGGCGCGATGAAGGTATCCATCGGGGGGCCGCTGAAGCTCGCCTTCAGACCCTGGGTGGAAGGCCTCGAGAACGTCCCCGCCGAGGGTCCCGCCATACTGGCGAGCAACCACCTGTCCTTCTCGGACTCGTTCTTCCTGCCCGCGGTCCTGGACCGCAAGGTCACGTTCATCGCGAAGGCCGAGTACTTCACCACGCCCGGGGTGAAGGGACGGCTGACCGCCGCCTTCTTCAAGGGGGTGGGCCAGCTCCCCGTCGACCGCTCCGGAGCACGCGGGGCGGGCGAGGCGGCCGTCAAGAGCGGCATCGAGGTGCTGGAGCGCGGTGAGTTGTTCGGCATCTATCCGGAGGGCACCCGTTCGCCCGACGGGCGGCTCTACCGGGGCAAGCCCGGCGGTCTGGCCCGGGTGGCGCTCGCCACCGGCGCGCCCGTCATCCCGGTCGCCATGATCGACACCGAGAAGATCCAGCCGCCGGGGAAGGTCATGCCCAAGCTGATGCGTCCGGGCATCCGGATCGGCAAGCCGCTGGACTTCAGCCGCTACCAGGGCATGGAACACGACCGTTTCGTGCTGCGCGCGGTGACCGACGAGGTCATGTACGAGATCATGAGGCTCTCCGGCCAGGAGTACGTCGACATCTACGCGACCGCCGCCAAGCGGCAGATCGCGGAGGCGGCGAAGGCGGAGAAGGCGGAGAAGCAGGCGCAGAAGAACGCCGCCCAGGCGCAGAAGGACGCCCAGAAGGACGCGTCACAGGGCGCCGCGCGGGCGGCGAAGGACACGGAGCGGGAGGCCGGGAAGGAGCAGGCGGGCTCCTAGGGCACGCTCCGTCCGGCTCGGAGGGGTGGGAGCACGGGGGCTCCCGCAGGCGAACGGCCCACAAGGGGGAGGGGCATGGCCAGGCGCGAGCGGGTCGTCAGGATGTCGGTCGAACAGCCGCTGTGGCGCGCGCTCACGGCGTACCGCGTGCTGACGATGCTGTACGCGATCGGGCTGTTCGCCACCGCCTACGGCAGGTTCGCGCGGCCCTGGCTGGCGATCGCGTACTACGTCGTCCTGAGCGGGTGGACGCTGGCCACGCTGCCCAGGGTGGCGAGCGCGGCGAACTGCACCAAGCGGTTCCTCGCCGTCGACCTCGCCATCGCGCTCACCGGCATCCTCCTCACGCCTTGGGCCGACACCCACGCGCGGGTCCTCGCGGGCGGCCCGACCCTGCCGTCGATATGGACCGCCGGGTCCGTCCTCGCGTTCGCCGTCAAGGGCGGCTGGCGCTGGGCGGCCCTCGCCTCCACCCTGGTCGCCGCCGCCAATCTGGTGGAACGCGGCGCCGCCGCCCGCGACACCGTCCACAACGTGGTGCTCGTGTGGGTCGCCTCCATCGCGATCGGCTACGTCGTCGAGGTCGCCCGTGCCTCCGAGCGCACCCTCGCCCGCGCCCTGGAGATCGAGGCGGCGACCCGTGAGCGGGAGCGGCTGGCCCGGGACATCCACGACGGTGTGCTCCAGTTACTCGCCATGGTGCAGCGACGCGGCACCGCTCTCGGCGGCGAGGCCGCGGAGCTGGGCCGGCTCGCCGGTGAGCAGGAGGCCGCGCTGCGTACCCTGGTCACCGGCGGCCTCGTACCCCTCTCACGGGTGTCGGAGGACGCGGCGCTCGGCGCGGTCGTCCGCGTGGTCGACGAGCCGGACGCCGAGGACGGTCCGGTGGACCTGCGCCTGCTGCTCGCGCCGTACGCGGGTGCCCGGGTGACGCTCTCCGAGCCGGGCGCCCCGGTGCCGCTCGCCCCGGCCGCCGCGCGCGAGACGGCCGCCGCCGTCGGTGCCGCCCTGGACAATGTCCGCAGGCACGCGGGGCCCGAGGCACGCGCCTGGATCCTGGTCGAGGACGAGCCGGACGGTGTCGTCGTGACCGTGCGCGACGACGGGCCCGGCATCCCGGAGGGGCGGCTCGCCCAGGCCGAGGGGGAGGGGCGGCTCGGGGTGGCCCAGTCGATCCGCGGCCGGCTGCGCGACATCGGCGGTACGGCCGAGCTGATCTCGGTCGCCGGCCAGGGCGCGGAAGTGGAACTGAAGATACCGAAGAATGCGAGGGGCCTCGGGGCCTCACAGGGGAGGGCTGAGACGCGATGACCGCGGACACCATGGACGCGCGCCCGGAGCCGATCAGGGTCATGGTGGTGGACGACCACCCCATGTGGCGGGACGCCGTGGCCCGCGACCTGACCGAGTCCGGCTTCGACGTGGTCGCCACCGCGGGCGACGGCGAGCAGGCGGTGCGCCGCGCCCTGGCCGCCGCGCCCGACGTCCTCGTCCTGGACCTCAACCTGCCCGCGAAGCCGGGCGTCCAGGTGTGCAAGGAACTCGTGGGCGCCAACCCGGCGTTGCGGGTCCTGGTGCTGTCGGCGAGCGGTGAGCACGCGGATGTGCTGGAGGCGGTGAAGTCGGGTGCGACGGGCTATCTGCTGAAGTCCGCGTCCACGCAGGATCTGCTCGACGCGGTGCGTCGTACGGCGGCCGGGGACCCGGTGTTCACCCCGGGGCTCGCGGGCCTGGTCCTCGGCGAGTACCGCCGCCTCGCCGCCGAACCGGTGCCCGCCGCGGGTGCCGGCGAGCCGGAGGCGCCGCGGCTGACCGACCGCGAGACCGAGGTACTGCGGCTGGTGGCCAAGGGGCTGAGTTACAAGCAGATCGCCGAGCGCCTGGTCATCTCGCACCGCACCGTGCAGAACCATGTGCAGAACACCCTCGGCAAGCTCCAGTTGCACAACAGGGTGGAGCTGGTGCGGTACGCGATCGAGCGGGGACTGGACGAGGACTGACGCGCGCCGGCGCACGACCGGAGCGAAGCCAGGTGCGGACCGGGCACGCAACGGGCGTGCGGCCAGGCGCGCGTGGGGGAGTGATTCGCTCGCGCGTGCCTCCGCTACCCACCTTCGAGTGAAGTCCGAATCATCCGGAGTGATCAACTACCCGACCATTCACCGGAATTGACCTTTCGAGGCATGCCGGAGTGACGTGGGTCACCATTAGCGTGACCCGCATCAGGCAACCGCGGCGAAGGGACATTTCCATGCGGGTCGGAGTACTGACCGGGGGCGGCGACTGCCCCGGGCTCAACGCCGTCATCCGGGGCGTCGTGCGCAAGGGCGTGCAGGAGTACGGCTACGACTTCGTCGGCTACCGGGACGGCTGGCGGGGTCCCCTCGAGGGCGACACCGTGCGGCTGGACATCCCCGCCGTGCGCGGCATCCTGCCCCGCGGCGGCACGATCCTCGGCTCCTCGCGCACCAATCCGCTCCAGCAGGAGAACGGCATCCGCCGTATCAAGGACAACCTCGCCAAGGACGAGGTCGACGCGCTCGTCGCGATCGGCGGCGAGGACACCCTCGGGGTCGCGGCACGCCTGGCCGACGAGTTCGGCGTCCGGGTCGTCGGCGTCCCCAAGACCATCGACAACGACCTGTCCGCCACGGACTACACCTTCGGCTTCGACACCGCCGTCAACATCGCCACCGAGGCGATCGACCGCCTGCACACGACGGCGGAGTCGCACATGCGGGTCCTGGTGGTGGAGGTGATGGGCCGCCACGCGGGCTGGATCGCGATCCACTCGGGGCTGGCCGGCGGCGCGAACGCGATCCTCATCCCCGAGCAGCGCTTCGACGTCGACCAGGTGTGCGCCTGGGTGACATCGCGGTTCAAGGCGTCCTACGCCCCGATCGTGGTGGTGGCCGAGGGCGCGATGCCCAAGGACGGCGACGTGGTGCTCAAGGACCAGTCGCTGGACTCGTTCGGACATGTGCGCCTCTCGGGCGTCGGCGAGTGGCTCGCGAAGGAGATCGAGAAGCGCACGGGCAAGGAGGCCCGTACCACCGTTCTCGGCCATGTCCAGCGCGGCGGCACGCCCAGCGCCTTCGACCGCTGGCTCGCCACCCGCTTCGGCCTGCACGCCATCGAGGCCGTCAGCGACCGCGACTTCGGCACGATGGTCGCCCTGCGCGGTACCGAGATCGTGCGCGTCCCGCTCTCGGAGGCCACGGCCAAGCTGAAGACGGTCGACCTGAAGCTGTACGAAGAGGTCGGCGTCTTCTTCGGCTGACGGGCCCGCACAGGCCCGGACACTCTCCTCACGGGGGTGCCGCCCTGCGGGCACCCCCGGCCCGCCCGTCTCCTTCGCTACCGGGCCGGCCGCCGCTCGGACAGCGCGTCGGCGCCGCACAGCCGGCCGGCCAGCTCCCGGACGATGCCGACGCCGTTCAGCGTCAGCACCGACTCCGGATGGAACTGCACCCCGGCGAAACCGGGCCCGCGCAGCGCGTACACTTCCCCGCCGTCCGCGCGGCCGACCTCGACGCCGTGCGCCGCCAGCTCCGTGGCCGCCTCGTCGTCGCAGCGCGCCACGAAGCTGTTGTAGAAGCCGACGGTCTCCCGCCGCCCGAACAGGTCGATCTCCGTCTGCGCGCCCTGGTACGGCACCTTCTTGCGGACGATCTCCAGCCCCAGCTCGGCCGCGAGCAGCTCATGGCCCAGACAGACACCCAGCACCCCGTGCCGGTGCCCCCGGACGACCTCCGCCGTCAGGTGCCGCAGAAACCGCATCTTGGGGTCGGCCGGATCCGACGGGTCGCCCGGGCCCGGCCCGAGCACCACCGGGCCCTCGTGCGCGAGCACCGCCTCCCGCAGCCCCGGCTCGTCGTAGCGCCGCACGGTCACCTCGAGGCCCGACGACCGCAGCAGATGCGTGAGCATCGCCGTGAAGGTGTCCTCCCCGTCGACGACCAGGGCGTGCCCGGTCGGTTCGCCGGACGGTGTCTGCATCCGCAGCCAGAACGGCGAGAGCAGGGCCCGCCGCCCGTCCAGCGCCGCCCGCACCCGGGGGTCGTCGGCCAGCCGGGGCCGCGTACGCTCCTCGTCCGGCCGGGACGGCCCCACCCCCAGCGCCGCCAGCACCCCCGCCGCCTTGGCGTGGGTCTCCGCGACCTCGCTCGCGGGGTCCGAGCCGCGCACCAGGGTGGCGCCGACCGCCACCCGCAGCCGCCCGTCCGCGTCGATGTCGGCGGTGCGGATGAGGATGGGGGAGTCCAGCGTCTGCGCCCCGCCCGCGTCCCGGCCGATGAGCGCCAGCGCCCCCGCGTAGTAGCCGCGTCCACCACGCTCGTGCCGCTCGATGACCCGGCAGGCGTTCTGCACGGGGGAGCCGGTGACGGTGGCCGCGAACATGGTCTCGCGCAGCACCTCCCGCACGTCCAGGGACGTCCGCCCGCGCAGCTCGTACTCGGTGTGCGCGAGGTGCGCCATCTCCTTCAGCCGCGGCCCGACGACCATCCCGCCCCGGTCGCCGACCGTGCACATCATCTTCAGCTCCTCGTCGACCACCATCGACAGCTCCTCGATCTCCTTGCCGTCGGCGAGGAAGCCGAGCAGGTCCTCAGGAGTCGGTCCGCCGGCCGGATAGCGGTAGGTGCCGCTGATGGGGTTCATCACGACGGTCCCGCCACCGCCCTCGACCGAGAGCGCCTCGCGCTCGCCCGACATCCGCACATGCACCTCGGGGCTGGCCCCGACCAGGGTGCGTTCGCCGGTGTGCACCACGAAGGTCCAGTACGCCCCGCGCTCGCCGACCAGCAGCCGCCGCAGCAGCGCGAGCGCGTCGGCCCGGCCGAATCCCGGGATCCGGCCCTCGTACGTCCGGCGGATCACGAAGTTGGCGCCCTCGCCCCGCCCGATCTCCTCGCGCAGCACCCGCCCGACGATCCCGGCGTACTCCTCGTCGGAGACGTCGAAGCCGCCGTCCTCGACCCGGACGTCGTGCCGCGGCAGCTCCGCCAGCGCCCGCTGAAGCGGGAGGACCCGGGACTCCTCGGGCGTCAGGGCCAGCAGCGGGGTGCCGTCGTCGCGGACGTCGAAGCCGCGCTCGCGGATCTGGCGGTACGGGATCAGGGCCAGTGCCTCGCCCGGAAGGTCGGCGAGGCGCGCGTACTCCTCGACCGGGCCGATCAGCACCTCCACGCTGTCGTGATCGCGCCCGGGGGTGCGGCGGCGGAGCAGGGCGAACGGGCGGGGATCGGTCAGCAGCTCGGTCAGATGCATGGTCCGTGTCCTTCTCGGTGAGGTGAGAGGGAACGGCCCCGGTGCCGGAAACACAGAAGGCCGCCCCTCGGGCGGCCTTCGCGAAGTCGTGGGTACGCGCGTCAGTGGGCCGCCGGAGAAGCGGTCCACCACCAGTTCTGGGTCGTGTGCGCGAACATGCGACGCACTGTACCCCATGTCCACAGGGTGTAGCGGGTGTCTCACTTTCTGGGCGGGGAAAGGGAGGACCCACCTGACCCCGTAGTGTTGAGGGCGTGACCGTGAACGCTAAGACCAGCGCCAACGCTGGCAACACCTGGCGAGACCTGCCCGCGGCGCAGCAGCCCGAGTACCCCGACCCCGAGGCTCTGCGCAAGGTGATCGCGGACCTCGAGTCGTATCCGCCGCTCGTCTTCGCGGGCGAGTGCGACCAGCTGCGCGCCCGGATGGGAGCCGTCGCCAGGGGCGAGGCGTTCCTGCTGCAGGGCGGCGACTGCGCGGAGGCGTTCGACGCGGTGTCCGCCGATCAGATCCGCAACAAGCTCAAGACGCTGCTCCAGATGGGCGCCGTGCTCACGTACGCCGCCTCGGTGCCGGTCGTGAAGGTCGGCCGGATCGCCGGCCAGTACTCCAAGCCGCGCTCCAAGCCGACCGAGACCCGTGACGGGATGACCCTGCCGGTCTACCGCGGTGACTCCGTCAACGGCTTCGAGTTCACCGAAGGGGTCCGGATCCCCGACCCGGAGCGCCTGAAGCGGATGTACCACGCCTCCGCCTCGACGCTGAACCTCGTGCGCGCCTTCACCACGGGCGGCTACGCCGACCTGCGCCAGGTGCACGCCTGGAACCAGGACTTCGTGAAGTCGTCGCCGTCCGGGCAGCGCTACGAGCAGCTCGCGCGCGAGATCGACAACGCGCTGAACTTCATGCGTGCCTGCGGGGCCGACCCGGAGGAGTTCAAGACCGTCGAGTTCTACGCCTCGCACGAGGCGCTGCTGCTCGACTACGAGTCGGCCCTGACCCGGACCGACTCGCGCACCGGGCAGCTGTACGACGTGTCCGGGCACATGGTGTGGATCGGTGAGCGCACCCGTCAGCTGGACGGCGCGCACATCGAGTTCGCCTCCCGGATCCGCAACCCGATCGGCATCAAGCTGGGTCCGACGACCACGGCCGAGGAGGCGCTGCAGTACATCGACCGTCTCGACCCGGAGCGGGAGCCCGGCCGGCTGACCTTCATCGTGCGCATGGGCGCGGACAAGATCCGCGACAAGCTGCCCGAGCTGGTGGAGAAGGTGACGGCCTCGGGCGCTGCGGTGGCCTGGGTGACCGACCCGATGCACGGCAACACCTTCGAGGCGGCCTCCGGCCACAAGACCCGCCGCTTCGACGACGTGCTCGACGAGGTCAAGGGCTTCTTCGAGGTCCACAAGGAGCTGGGTACGCACCCGGGCGGCATCCATGTCGAGCTGACCGGCGACGACGTCACCGAGTGCGTGGGCGGCGGCGACGAGATCTTCGTCGACGATCTGCACCAGCGCTACGAGACGTCGTGCGACCCGCGGCTGAACCGCAGCCAGTCCCTCGACCTGGCGTTCCTCGTCGCGGAGATGTACCGGGACCAGTAGGACCAAGTAGCCCGCGGGCTGCTGCCGACGCGGTGAGTGGGGCGCGGATCACATGCGATCCGCGCCCCGACCCGCTTTTGCGGGCCCGGGGTCATAGGTAAGGTTAGGTTTGCCTCACCGAGACGATCGGGGACGGCATGACCCAGCGATCCCGTCGGGAGGTGAACCGCGTGTACGTCTGCAGTTGCTTCGGCGTCACCGAGCAGCAGGTCGAGCAGCACGCGGCGAACGGCGCCTGCACCCCCCGGCAGATCGCGTCCGCCTGCAAGGCGGGCACGGACTGCGGCTCGTGCGTACGGCGGATCCAGGCGCTGCTGGGCAGGGGCGCGTGCCCGCGCCGTGAACCGGCCGACCGGGGCGAACCGGTCCTTTCCGGTCCGGACGGCCCGAGGAGCCTGCGGGACGCCGCCTAGCTAGCTAGCTCTCCGGCTGCTCGATGATCTGCGAGATGTACAGCGCCTCGCCGAGCTTGTCCACCAGCTCCAGCTGGGTGTCCAGATAGTCGATGTGGTGTTCCTCGTCCGCCAGGATCGACTCGAAGATGTTCGCGGATGTGATGTCGCCCTTCTCCCGCATCGTCTTGATCCCGCGCCGGAGCCGGTCGATCGCCTCCACCTCGATCTGCCGGTCCGCCTCGAACATCTCCCGCACGGTCTGCCCCACCCGCACATGGAACAGCCGCTGGTAGTTCGGCAGCCCCTCCAGGAAGAGGATGCGGTCGGTGAGCACCTCCGCGTGCTTCATCTCGTCGAACGACTCGCGCCGCGTGTACGTGGCGAGCTTGTACCAGCCGAAGTTCTCCTGCATCTTCGCGTGCAGGAAGTACTGGTTGATCGCGGTCAGCTCGGCGGTGAGCTGCTCGTTGAGGAATTCGATGACCTCGGGGTCGCCCTGCATCGGCCCGGGCTCCTTCCAAGCGGGGGACTGGCGGAGTGCGCCGCATGATTGCATCAGCACACGGGTGCGTCCAGTATGTTCACGCTTAGTGTGAGTTGTCCGTATTGGGTATCAGGTGGTCGGATGCACCCTCTGCGGTCTGTCAGGATGGAGTCATGGGTCATCCGGTGGAGCGCGTGTCAGGAGAAGCGGTGAGGTCCGAGCTTCCGCCGGGACAGCGACTGCAGCGGGGCTGGCCGGTCACCCACTACGGCCCGGTGCCCAAGTTCCGCCCCGAGCGCTGGGACTTCCGGGTCTTCGGTGCCACCGCGGACGGCGAGAAGCACTCCTGGAACCACGAGGAGTTCACGGCCCTTCCGTACGCGACCGTGATGGCCGATCTGCACTGCGTCACCAAGTTCAGCATGCTCGGGGCCGAATGGGGCGGCATCCCGGCCCGCACGGTCCTGGAGCTCGCTCCGCCCGCCCCCACCGTCACCCATGTGATGGTCTGGGCGGAGTACGGGTACAGCGCGAACCTCCGCCTCGCCGACTTCGCCTCGGACCGCACGATCTTCGCCACCCACAAGGACGGTGAACTGCTCACCGCGGAACACGGTTTCCCGCTGCGCCTGGTCATCCCCCATCTGTACGCCTGGAAGGGCCCCAAGTGGGTCCGCGGCATCGAGTACATGACCGCCGACCGGCGCGGCTTCTGGGAGGAGCGCGGGTACCACAACATCGGCGACCCATGGCGGGAACAGCGCTACTCCTACCAGGAGGAACCCGGCGACGGCCCCGGGCTGTGAGCGCGGGCGCGACGCCCGCCCGGGACCGGTCAGCGGCGGCCCGGGATCGGGCCAGGGGGAGAGCGGCGGCCCGGAGTGGTCAGCCCTCCCGCAGCTTCTTCAGCCGCTCCACGTCCGCCGCATGGCCTTCCTTGCCGCCCGGCGTCTCGATGATCAGGGGGACGCCCGCGGTGGCCGGGTGGGTCGTCAGGGCGCGGAACGGGTCCTCGCCGATATGGCCGGAGCCAATGTTCGCGTGACGATCCTTGTGGGCGCCGACCACATCCTTGGAGTCGTTCGCATGCACCAGCTTCAGCCGCCCCTCGCCGACGGTGTCCACCAGCAGATCCAGCGTCTGACGCATGCCGTCCGGCCCGGTCAGATCGTGCCCGGCCGCGAAGACATGGCAGGTGTCGAGGCACACGCCCAGCCGGGGATGCGCGTCGAGCGCCTCGAAGTACGCCCCGAAGTCCCAGGTGCGCGAACACAGTGAGGCGCCCTGGCCCGCGGTCGACTCCAGCAGAAGGTACGGGTCGTCCTCGTGCGTCAGCTCGTCCAGCAGAGGCAGCACCCGCTCGCGCACCTGACGCAGCGCGACCGACCGCTCCCGCCCGCCGGTGGCGCTCCCGGTGTGCACGACGACGCCCAGCGCCCCTATCGCGCGCCCCCGGCGCAGCGAGTGCCGCAGGGACGCAACCGACCGCTCGGCGGTCGCCTCGGTGTGCGAGCCGAAATTGATCAGATACGGCGCGTGGACGTACACCGGTATCGACCCGGCGGCACACGCCGCCCGGAACGCCTCGTCCTGCCGCGGGTTGCCGGCCGGGGTCGCCCAGCCCCGTGGATTGGCGACGAAGACCTGCACGGCCTCGGCCCCGATGTCCCGCGCATAGGCCAGCCCGACGGTGTCGAGGCCTCCCGCCACGGGGACATGGCTGCCGACGGGATTGCGGGGGAGGGCGGACGCGCCGTGGGCGTCACGCGACGGGGGAGTGCTCACGCCCCAAGGGTGTCACGCGAGCCCGGGCGGGCGGACGCCGTCGAGGCCCGTCAGCGGATCTTGAGCGTGATCGTGGACCCCTTGGGCGCCTTCTGTCCGCCCTTCACCGACTGGTGCTTGACCGTGTCGCCGAACAGGCCCAGCAGGCCGCGGTCCTCCTCGACCTGGAAGCCGGCCGCCTCCAGGGCCCGGCGCGCGTCGTCGACGTTGTCGCCGACCACGTCCGGCACCTCGACCTGCTCGCGGCCCTTGGAGATCGTCAGCGTGACCGTGTCGCCCTCGCCGGCCTCCTGGCCCGCGCCCGGGGACTGCCGGGCGACCTGTCCCGCGTCGAACTCGGAGGTGGTCTGCGTGTCCGCGATCCTCACCTTCAGGCCCGCGTCCTGCAGGTTCGCCGTGGCGTCGTCGAGAGAGGAGCCGGTGACGTCGGGCACCTGGACCGGGCTGCCCTTGCTGACGGTGAGCGCGATCGCCGAACCGCCGTGGCGCCTGGTGCCCGCCCCCGGGTCCGTGCCGATCACCGAGCCCTTGGGCACGTCCTGGCTGAACGCCTGCGAGACCATGCCCGGGACCAGGCCGGCCTTCCTCAGCCGCTCCTGCGCCCCGGCCAGGGGGTCGCCCTTCACATCGGGCACCTGCACCGTCTCGGGGCCGTCCGAGAGGGTCAGCGCCACCGCGTCGTGGGAGCGGATCCGCTCGCCCGCCGACGGATCGGTGCTGATCACCGTGCCCCGCCTCACCGTGTCGCTGTAGGCGTGCCTGACCGGCCCGGCCTCCAGCCCGGCCCGCTTCAGCCGGGTCCGCGCCTCGGCCTCGGTCTTCGCCAGCAGCGGCGGCACCTTGGTGAACTGGCCGGAGTTGATGTACCAGACGCCCGCGCCGCCACCGAACACCACCAGCGCGGCCAGGACGAGCGCGAGCAGCCGGCGGGGGCGCGCGGGCCGCCCGGCGGGTCCGGGCGGCGGCATCTGAAGCCGGCTCGTCCGGTCGAGTACGGCCGTGTCATGGGCGGGGTCCCCGGGTCCCCCACGGTCGCCGTGCGCCGGGCGGACCGGCAGCAGGCGCGGGATCACGCTCGTACGGTCCCCGGCGTTGTCGTGCTCCGTGGCGAGGGCCCCCGGCGGTACGGCGTCGAGCTGCTCGGCGGTGAGCGCGCTGCGCGCGTCGAGCACCTGTCCGAGCAGCGCCACCGCGTCGTAGGGACGCAGCTCGGGGTTGCGGGCGGTCGCCGCCGTGACCAGCTCGTCGAGTTCGATCGCGAGCCCGGGCACGGCGGCCGACGGCGGCGGCACGTCCTCGTTCAGATGCCGGTAGAGCACCTGGGCGGCGGAGTCGCCGCCGTGCGGCTTGGCGCCGGTCAGCATCTCGTACAGGACCACCCCGCAGGCGTAGACATCGACCCGGGGGTCGGCCGCGCCGTGTTCTATCTGCTCCGGGGCGAGGTAGGAGACGGTGCCGAGGACGGCGCCCGTGGTGTGCGTGACGGTGTCGACGGCCCGGACGAGACCGAAGTCGGCCACCTTGACCCGGCCGTCGTCACCTATCAGGACGTTCTCCGGCTTCATGTCGCGGTGCACGAACCCGGCGCGGTGCGCGGCGCCGAGCGCCGCCAGCACCGGCTCCAGGATGTCCAGGGCGGCGCGCGGCTGCAGCGCCCCCCGCTCGCGCAGCACGTCCCGCAAAGTGCACCCCGCGACGTACTCCATGGCGAGGTAGACGTAGGACCCGTCGGTGCCCTGGTCGAAGACCTGCACCACGTTGGGGTGGGCGAGCCGTGCGACCGACTTGGCCTCGCGGATGAAGCGCTCCACGAAGGAGGCGTCGGCGGCCAGCGCCGGGTGCATCACCTTGAGCGCGAGGACGCGGTCGAGGCGGGAGTCCAGGGCCCGGTAGACCGTGGCCATCCCGCCGGTCGCGATCCGCGCGTCGACGCGATAGCGGCCGTCGAGCACCTGCCCGACGAGAGGGTCCTGAAGGGTCTTGTCCACGCAGGTGAGTCTACGAGGGACCACTGCCGGGCTTCTCCGTCGCCGCTGCTCGGGGGCCTGACCACAACCGAGCTGTGACACACGCCGCACCCGGCCTCCGTCCCGGGCCCGGCCCCGGAAGGCCGGGCCCGGCCTCAGAAGGCGGGCCGCTCGGGGTCCAGGCGCGCCATGCTCTCCGTCGGCGACGAGGCCTGTGCGAAGTGCCGGCGCGGGATGCGCCCCGCCCGCCGGGCCAGCCGGCCCGCCTCCACCGCGTGCCGCATCGCCTCCGCCATCAGGACCGGTTCCTGCGCGCGGGTGACCGCCGAGGCGAGCATCACACCCGCGCACCCCAGCTCCATCGCCAGGGCCACGTCCGAGGCCGTGCCCGCGCCCGCGTCCAGGATCACCGGCACGCGCGCGTGCTCCACGATCAGCTGGAAGTTGTGCGGGTTGCGGATGCCGAGCCCGGAGCCGATCGGCGAGCCGAGCGGCATGATCGCGGCGCAGCCGGCGTCCTCCAGCCTCCGGGCGAGGACCGGGTCGTCGTTCGTGTACGGCAGCACCGTGAAACCGTCGTCGACCAGTGTCTCGGCCGCGTCCAGCAGCTCGATCGGGTCGGGCAGCAGGGTCCGCTCGTCGGCGATGACCTCCAGCTTCACCAGATCCGTGCCGAGCGCCTCGCGCGCGAGACGGGCGGTGAGCACGGCCTCGCCCGCGGTGAAGCAGCCCGCGGTGTTGGGCAGCACCCGGATCCCGAGCCGGTCGAGCACGGACAGCACCGAGCCCTGGACCGAGGCGTCGACGCGGCGCATCGCGACCGTCGTCAGTTCCGTGCCGGACGCCACCAGCGCCCGCTCCATGACCTCGAGGCTCGGCGCGCCGCCGGTCCCCATGATCAGCCGGGACGAGAACGTCGTGCCACCGAGGACGAAGGGGTCGTCGGCCATGGGATCAGCCTCCTTGGACGGCGGTGAGGACCTCGACGCGATCGCCCTCACGGAGCGGTGTCGACGGCCACTGGGTGCGCGGGACGATGGTTTCGTTGAGGGCGGCGGCGACGCCCGAGGGGGCCGCGGTGAGGGCCCGTACGACGGCGTCGAGCGCGGTGCCGGGCGCGAAACGGCGGGACACTCCGTTGACCGAGATGTTCATGCGGGCTGCTCCGTGAGCGCGGTGGCGGCGAACCGCCGGGGGGTGAAGGGGCGGGCTTCGTCCGGGAGGTCGCCCGTGGTCAGGACATGGGCCATGACATCGCCGGTCACCGGGGTGAGCAGGACGCCGTTGCGGTAGTGCCCTGTGGCCAGCAGCAGGCCGTCCAGCTCCGTCGGTCCGAGCAGCGGCGCGTTGTCCGGGGAGCCCGGGCGCAGTCCGGCCCGGGTCTCGATGAGCGGCAGCTCGGTGATCCCGGGGACCAGCTCGTGCGCGTCGCGCAGCAGCTCGTAGACCCCGCCCGCGGTGACCGTCGTGTCCCAGCCCAGTTCCTCGCTGGTCGCGCCGACCACCAGCTCGCCGTTCTCGCGCGGCACCAGGTAGAGGTGGCCGCCGCGGACGACGGCGCGCACGGTACGGCTCAGGAACGGCGCGTACCGCTTCGGCACGGTCAGCCGCAGCACCTGCCCCTTCACCGGGCGCACGGGCGGCAGCACCTCGTCGGGCACCCCCGCGAGCCGTCCGCTGAGGCTGCCCGCGGCGAGCACGACCTGTCCCGCGGTGAGGTCGGTGCCGTAGGCGGTTCTGACGCCGACGGCCCGCTCGCCGCGTACCGTCAGCCGTTCGGCCCGCGCCCGGTGGAAGTCGACCCCGGCCCGTTCGCAGGCCGTGACCAGCGCCGCGACCAGCCGCCGCGGGTCGATCTGGTGGTCGCCGTCGACCTTGAGCCCGCCGCGCACCCCGGGGGCGAGCATCGGCTCCAGGCGCCGGCACTCGCGACCGCTCAGCCATTCCGCCACGAGGCCGGACCGCTGCTGCAGGGCGTGCAGGTCCCGCAGATGGGCGCGGTCGTCGGCGTCCAGGGCGACGGCGAGTGTGCCGCACCGGCGGTACCCGAGGTCCCGGCCGGTGGCCTCGGTCAGCTCGGCCGCGAAGTCCGGGTAGCGCCGCGCGGACTCCAGATTGAGCGCGAGCAGCGTCTGCTCGCCGTAGTGCAGTTCGGTGACGGCGGCGAGCATCCCGGCGGCCACCTGGGCGGCTCCGCCACCCGGGGCGGGATCGACCACGGTCGTGGCAAGTCCGCGCTGTGCGGCGCGCCAGGCCGTGACGAGTCCGATGATCCCGCCCCCGATGACAAGGACATCCGAGGTACGTGTGGGCGACATGGGCATGCAGCCCCCCTCCCTTCGCCGGCATGATCCGGATCAGGTTCGTACGGTCGGAGGCCGCCAGCCTCCCTCTCAGCCCGGTGCGTCCGGGCTCCCGCGAGTGCTTGTACGGGGGACACCCTAGACCGTGGCCGACCACGCCGGTAAGGGCGCCTGACGGGGTCGCGGTTGTGCGGCCGTGCGGCGGGTACGCGCACAGGGGACCGACCCGGTCCCGGTACGCACCGTTCGGGCGGGGCGCGGCAGGCAGCGGGCCGAGTGCTGTGCAGCAGGTCACTCAGCACGCCCGCTGACTGACGCGTTGTCAGTTGACTATGGTGATCAGGTGAGCGAGCAGACGCAGGAGCGGGGCGGTTCGGCACGGCGCGTCGTCGTCGTGGGCGCGGGCATGGCCGGGGTGCAGACCGCGGTCGCGCTGCGCGAACAGGGCTTCACCGGCAGCGTGACGCTGATCGGCGCGGAGCCGCACCCGCCGTACGACAGGCCGCCGCTGTCCAAGGCCGTGCTGCTCGGCAAGGCCGAGGGCTCCGCCTTCGACGTCGACTTCGAGGCCCTGGGCATCGAGCTGCGGCTGGGCCGCGAGGCGGTCGGCCTGCGCCCCGGCGACCACGAGCTGGACACCGTCGAGGGGCCCGTCCCCTATGACGTGCTCGTCCTCGCCACCGGAGCGGAACCGATCCGGCTGCCGGGCGCGGAGGGCGTCCCCGGGGTGCATCTGCTGCGCACCCTGGACGACGCCGAGCGGCTGCGGCCGGTCCTCGCCGAGCAGCACGACATCGTGGTCGTGGGCGCGGGCTGGATCGGTGCCGAGTTCGCCACCGCGGCGCGCGAGGCGGGCTGCGCGGTGACCGTGGTGGAAGCCGCGGACCGGCCGCTCGCGGGGGCGCTGCCCGCGGAGGTGGCCGCGCCGATGGCCGCCTGGTACGCGGACAGCGGGGCCGAACTGCGCACCCACACGCGCGTGGACCGCATCGAGCCGGGGGCCGTGGTGCTCGACGACGGGTCCCGGGTGCCCGCGGACGCGGTGGTCGTGGGCATCGGGGCGCGCCCGGCCACGGCGTGGCTCGCCGGCTCGGGCGTCGAGCTGGGCGCGTACGGGGAAGTGCTGGCCGATGAGCACCTGCGCACCTCGGTGCCGGACGTGTACGCCGTCGGGGACTGCGCGTCCTTCCCGTCGGGGCGGTATGAGCAGCGCCTGCTGGTCCACCACTGGGACAACGCCCTCCAGGGCCCGCGCACGGTGGCCGCGAACATCATCGGGGAGACGCCGATGGCGTACGACCCCGTGCCGTACTTCTGGTCGGAGCAGTTCGGCCGCTTCGTCCAGTACGTGGGCCACCACGCGTCCGCCGACACGACCGTCTGGCGCGGGAACCCGCAGGGCGCCGCGTGGACGGTGTGCTGGCTGCGCTCGGGCCGCCTGGTGGGCCTGCTGGCGGTGGGCCGCCCCCGGGACCTGGCGCAGGGCCGCCGTCTGATCGAGTCGGGCACCCCGATGGACCCGGACCTGCTGGCGGACCCCTCGCGCCCGCTGAAGGAGGCGACGGCGTGAGGCCGGGACGGTCCGTCCGGCCCCCTCGCATCCCCCCGTTCGCGGGACGGCCGGGGTCCACCGTGTCCACCGCCGGAGGCAACCGGCACTCCGCTGGAGGTGCCCCGCTTCCGACTGTCAGTCCGGGATGGCACGCTTGATCCCGTGACCGAGATTGACGCAAAGATTGATGCTCTCGTCCCTGCCTGGCTCACCCTCCCGGACATCGCCGAATCGCTCGGCGTCGAGGTGACCCGCGTGCGGCAGCTGGTCAAGGAGGGCCAGCTCGTCGCCGTACGCCGTGGCGAGAACCGTGCACTGCACGTCCCCGCCGACTTCATCGACGGGGACAAGGTGGTCAAGGGCCTGTCCGGGACCCTGACCCTTCTGCGGGACGACGGCTTCACGGTCGAAGAGATGATCGAGTGGCTGTTCACCTCCGACCCGACCCTGCCGGGCACCCCCGCGCAGGCCCTCAGGGAGAATCGCGGCACGGAGGTGAAGCGCCGCGCGCAGGCGCTCGCCGTCTGATCCGAACGAGAACAACCGTCCGGCGTACGGGCCGCGGCTCCACGGGCCCCGGCCTCCGTCCGGTCGCGCCCGACGCGGCCCGTACGCCATCGACCCCGGGGGGACCCATCGTGCCCGACACCGCCCGCACCGCCCGGCTCGCCGACGCCCGCGTCTACCTCTGCACCGACGCCCGCACCCGCCAGGGCGACCTCGCCGAGTTCCTCGACGCGGTCCTGGAGGGCGGCGTCGACATCGTGCAGTTGCGCGACAAGGGCATGGAGGCGGCCGAGGAACTGGAGCACCTGAAGGTCTTCGCCGACGCCTGCGCCCGCCACGGCAAGCTGCTGGCGGTGAACGACCGCGCGGACGTCGCCCACGCCGCCGCCTCGGACGTCCTGCACCTCGGCCAGGGCGACCTGCCCGTCCCCGCGGCCCGCGCCGTCCTCGGTGACGACGTCCTCATAGGCCGCTCGACGCACTCCGCGGCGGAGGCCGAGGCCGCCGCCGTCCAGGACGGCGTGGACTACTTCTGCACCGGGCCCTGCTGGCCCACCCCCACCAAGCCCGGCCGCCCCGCCCCCGGCCTCGGCCTGGTCCGGCACACCGCCGCGCTGGGTACCGACCGCCCCTGGTTCGCGATCGGCGGCATCGACCTCGGCAATCTGGACCAGGTGCTTCAGGCCGGTGCCCGCCGTGTGGTCGTCGTCCGCGCGATCACGGAGGCGGACGACCCGGGCGCGGCGGCGGCGGAGTTCGCGAAGCGCCTGCGGACGGCGTAGTCCGGCTGCGGACGGCGCAGGGCCGCGGCGGACAGGGCCGCTGCGGACGGCGCAGGGCGGCGGGGTACGGGTGCGTGCGGGCCGTGGATCTCGCGCCCGCGGGCCGGCGCCGGCGCCGTTTTCCCGGCCCGATCGTGCGCCGGTGTCCGACAGGTGGACAACAGCGCGACAATTCGGGGCGAATCCCCGGCGTCCGGTTGGGGGACCGCCTCCCCCTGGCTAACCTGCGACTATGGCCCTCGGAACCGCATCCACGAGGACGGATCGCGCGCGGACCGTGCGCGACATCCTCGCTACCGGTAAGACGACGTACTCGTTCGAGTTCTCGGCACCGAAGACCCCCAAGGGTGAGCGGAACCTGTGGAGCGCGCTGCGGAGGGTCGAGGCGGTCGCCCCGGACTTCGTCTCCGTGACCTACGGCGCGGGCGGATCCACCCGCGCGGGCACGGTGAAGGAGACCGAGCAGATCGTCGCGGACACGACCCTGACCCCGGTCGCCCACCTCACCGCGGTCAATCACTCCGTCGCGGAGCTGCGCAACATCGTCGGCCAGTACGCGGACGCCGGGATCCGCAACATGCTCGCCGTCCGCGGCGATCCGCCCGGCGACCCGATGGGTGAGTGGGTCCCGCACCCCAAGGGCCTGACCTACGCGGCCGAACTGGTCCGGCTCATCAAGGAGGCGGGCGACTTCTGCGTGGGCGTCGCCGCCTTCCCCGAGATGCACCCGCGCTCCAGCGACTGGGACACCGACGTCTCGCACTTCGTCGACAAGTGCCGGGCCGGCGCCGACTACGCGATCACCCAGATGTTCTTCCAGCCGGAGTCGTATCTGCGGCTGCGTGACCGGGTCGCCGCGGCCGGCTGCGCGATCCCGGTCATCCCCGAGATCATGCCGGTCACGAGCGTGCGGATGCTGGAGCGGCTGCCGCAGCTCAGCAACGCCGCCCTTCCCGCCGCCCTGAAAGAGCGGATCCTCACGGCGAAGGACGATCCGGCGGCTGTACGCTCGGTCGGGATCGAGTTCGCCACGGAGTTCTGCGCGAGGCTGCTGGCCGAGGGAGTCCCCGGACTGCACTTCATTACACTCAACAACTCGACGGCGACGCTGGAAATCTACGAAAATCTGGGCCTGCACCACCCGCAGCGGGCCTAGACCGGTCGCGCCGCGCTACGACAGACTGCGTAGCGGCCACTGGGAGAGGGGCGTACATGGGCTGGGCGGTCCTCTACATCGCGTTCGGTGTCGTCGCGCTGTGGCTTCTGGGCGAGGTGCTGCTGCAGTACAAGGCACGCCTGCGCTGGCGGCTGCTGGCGTTCGTGGGCTTCGTCGGGGTCGTGCTCGGCGTGCTGATCGCCTCGGTGCTGGTCATCGCGGTGGGCGCGACCGCGTTCGCGGTCGGGCAGACCTATGTCACGCTGTCGTTCCGCCGGGGCTTCGCGGCCGGCTGGGCGGTCGGCCACCGCCCGCGCGAGGGCGGTGGCGGCAAGAGCAAGCGGCGCCGGGGTGAGGCGGCGCGCCAGGAGCCGGTACCGGAGCCCGACGGCCCCGACGACGAGCCGGCGACCCCGGCGGCGCACCTGCAGGACGACGCCTACGACGACGATGACGTCTTCACCCGCGCCCAGCCCGCGGCGAGCGCCGCCGAGACGACCGCCGTGTACGAGCCGCAGCCCCTGCCCGAGGAGACCGGCTCGTACGGCGTCTACACGGGCGCGGCGTACGCGGCCGCCGCGGAGGACCCGTCCTACGCGAACGCGGGCCAGGCCCAGGACCAGCAGGCCTACGCCCACGACGGCTACTTGGGCTACGGCCAGCAGGAGTACGGCTACGAGGGCGCCCAGCAGCAGTACGGCGGCTACTCCGACCCGTACGCGGGCACCCAGACCTACGGCGGCGGCACCTACGACCCCGCGTACGGCGGCCAGGAGCAGTACGGACAGCAGGGTTACGGCCAGGAGCAGTACGGCACCGGCGCATACGGCGAGACCCCGGCCGGCGGTGTCTGGGTTCCCCAGCAGCGCAGCCACGACGACGCGTTCGGCGGTGAACACCCGCCGGAGCAGCCGTACCCGCACCAGGAGAACGGCGCCGCACCGAACGGCACCGCGCAGGGCCACGGCTACGACGAGCAGTACCGCTTCTGAGCGACGGCCCTCACGCGTGTCCGAGGGCCGCCCGGTGCCGGGCGTCCGCCCTCACGGACGACCGGTGTGCCGGTGCCTCACTGCGAGCCCCGGAAGTCCGGCCCCTCCACGATCAGCCCGGCGACCAGGGCACCCGACATGCCGGCGTGGGGCAGCCCGCCACCGGGGTGGGACCAGCCGCCGACCGTGAACAGGCCCGGCAGGCCTGTGCTGTTGGACGGCTGCAGCAGTCGGCCGCCGGCCGCCGCGAGGGCCGGTGCCGGGACCGCACCGCCGGGCACGCCGGTCTCCTCGGCGATGTCGCCCGGGGCGCGCACCTCCCGCCACAGCACCCGGTCGCGCAGACCGGGTATCGCGCGCTCGGCGGCCTCGACGACCCGGTCCACGTCGGACGCGGAGGGGCTCAGGCCGGCCGGCACCGTGACCGACAGGGTGACCGCCTCGTGCCCCGCGTCGGGCACCGGCGCGGGGTCGTCCGGGCGCAGCACGGTCACCGTCGGCACGGCCGGCAGTCCGGCATCCGCCCCGAACAGGCGGTCCAACTCGCCCTCGCGGTCGGCCGGGTGGACCACCGTCCGGTGCGCTGCGCCCTCGGGCCGTCCGCCGCGCAGCGCCAGCAGCACCGTCAGCCGGGCGGGCATCCCGCGCTGCGGCGCGACCTCGCCGGCCCCCCGCACGGACGCCGTCCCCGGCACCAGACGGTCCAGCACGCCGGGCGCGACCCCGGCGACCACGTGGTCCGCCTCCACCACCGACCCGCCCCCGGCGCCGGGCGCCCGGGAGGCGCCCCCGGCCAGCTCCACCCCCGCCGCCCGGCCGTCCTTCTCGACGATCCCGGTGACCTCGGCGCCGAAGACGAACTCCACCTTCCGCGCCACGCACCGCTCGTACACGGCACGGGCCAGTTCCCGCATCCCGCCGCGCACGTACCAGGTGCCGAAGGCGTGCTCCATGTACGGCAGCACCGCCGCGCTCGCCGGTGCCGTCCGGGGGTCCATGCCGTACGCCAGGGCGTGGCTCTCCAGGAGGGCCGCGAGCCGCTCGTCGCGCAGCTCGAAGGCGCCGACCTCGGCGAGCGTGCCGGCCCGCCGGGTGCGCAGCAGCCTGCGGTGCGGCACCGACGGGTAGGGCTCGCGCTCGGCCAGCACCGCCCAGTCGGGCCACAGCGGCTCCTCCAGGAGCGGCCGGCGCGTGCGGTCCCATGCCTCGCGGGCCCGCACCAGGAACTCGCCCCAGCGCTCGCCCGCCCCGCCGCCGAGCGCCGCCTCCAGCGCCGAGACGACACCCGCGCGTGACGCGTTCGGCAGCGCGACCTGAGTGCCGTCCGCGAAGACGTGCCGCGCGGACGGGTCCACCTGGACCAGCTCGACACGGCTCTCCAGCGGCTCCCTGCCGGTCTTGACGAACAGGTCGCGGTAGACCGCCGGGAGCGGCAGCAGACCCGGGCCGGTGTCGAAGGAGAAGCCGTCGCGCGTGAGACGGCGCAGCGCACCGCCGTACGTCTCCGTACGCTCGTACACCACCACCCGGTGGCCCGCGACGGCCAGCCGGGCGGCGGTCGCCATCGCGCCCATCCCGGCGCCGATCACCGCAATCCGTGCCATGCCGGTGACTTTATCCGCCACTGCCGACAGCCCGGCCGCGGGCCTGTGATCAGTGCCTTCGGTGTCTTCGGCAGGAAGCCGGCCCGTCGGCAGGGCCAGGGCGTGGGGATGAGCGCTCAGTTCTGAGTATCCGTACCTAACCGGTGAGATGAGTACGCGCGCGGATGGGGTTCCACCTGCGTGAACGGGACAGTGGAGGCACGGGAGAGGGGTGCGGCCCGGAACCGCCGGCACGGGGCGGCGGAACGGCGCCCGCGCCCTTGCCCGCTCCTTCCGCCGGCCCGGTCCGGCGGAAGCGAGGCACGGGGGACCCGGAGGAAGGACCGAACGGGGGCCAACGGGGGACAAGGGGGAACAACAGGGGGATACGGGGGAGCAAGGGGGAACGACGGAGCGCCGGTTCGGGGCGGGTCGCACAGGACGCGGCCACCCCCAACCGGCGCTTCGCACGCCGGGCGCGCTACCGGCCGCCGCTCACGCGCCCCTGGATCAGCCTCGACAGCGCCGCGTGGACGTCGTCCAGGGAACGCTCCGGCTGGAACGACTGCCAGTCGAGGGCCGCCACCAGGACCATGCCGACCAGCGCGGCCGCCGTCAGCGGGACGTCGATCTCGTCGCTGAACTCGCCGTTCGCCACACCCTCGCGCAGCACGTCCTCGATGGCCGCGACGACCTCCTGGCGCACCACCATGAGCGTGGACTGCCAGGCCCGGTTGGTGCGCCACAACTCGGCGACGTACAGCTGGGTGAAGGCCGGGTAGCGGGCGATGAAGCCGAGACCGGCGCGGATCATGGCGTCCAGCGCGTCGACCTTGGTGCCGCCGGCCAGAGCGGTCTGCTCGGCCGCCTCCCGCAGGGAGGCCGTGAGCAGACCCACACCGTGTCGCAGCAGTTCCTCGAAGAGGACGGACTTGCTGGCGAAGTTGTAGTAGACCGTGCCCTTGGCGACCCCCGCCCGTTCGGCGATCTCGTCGACGGTCGTCGCGGAGAAACCCTGTTCCGCGATGAGGGTGACCGCCGCCTCGTAGAGCTTCTGCCGGGTCGCGGCGCGGCGGCCCGAGCCGCCCGGCGCGGCGGCGCTGCTGCGTTCCATGGCCCCGATTCTCACAGGAAAGACCGCGTCGGGAGGCGTAGGTCCGGCAGTGGACGTCACAGACTCAGCTCCGGGTGCAGCCGGTCGAGGGTCCACACCTGCTTGCGGCGGGCCGACAGGGTGGTCAGCGCGAGGGTACCCACGGTGAACGTCGTCAGCACGGCGCACGCCTGCCACACGGGCCCGAGACCGCCGCCGGTGATGAGCCTGCGCAGGGCCTCGACGACGTAACTCATCGGCAGGAAGGGGTGGATCGCGTTGAAGAAGCCGGGACTGGTCTGTACGGGGTAGGTGCCGCCCGCGGACGTCAGCTGGAGCATCAGCAGGGCGAGCACGAGGATCCGGCCCGCCGCCCCGAACTGCGCGTTCAGCCACTGCACGATCGCCGCGAAACACACCGCCACCAGGAACAGGAACCCGATCGTGCCGGCTGCCCGCACCATGTCCAGACCGATCGCCCAGTGCAGCACGGCCATGAGGGCGGACGTCTGCAGGACGCCCACGGCGGCGGCCGGCAGCCAGCCCGCCAGCGCTATCCGCCGGGCCGAGGCGCCCGCCGCGAGCGCGCGCCGGTTCAGCGGCGGGATCAGCATGTACGCCACCATGGCGCCCACCCACAGGGACAGCGGAATGAAGTAGGGGGCGAAACCGGTGCCGTAGTTCGGCGCGTGGTGCAGGTCCCCGGAGGCGAGCCGCACCGGGTCGGCCATCACCCCGGTGCGCTGGTCGCGTTCCTGCTTGTCGTAGGCGGGGATCTGCGACGCCCCGTCGTGCAGCCCGCCCGCGAGCTTTCCGGAGCCGTCGGCGAGCTTGTACATGCCGCCGTTGAGGTCGACCGCGCCCGTCTCCAGCCTGCCGAGGCCCTCGTCCAGGTCCGCCGCGCCCGTCCGCGCGGTGCCGAGTCCGGTGTGCAGGGTCCTGGCCCCCTGGGCGACCTGGGCCGCGCCCCGGTTGAGCGCGTCCACCTTGGCGACCGCGTCGTCGAGGTCCTCGGAGAGGTGCGGTGCCGCCTGGGCGAGGGCCCGGGCCTGCCGCTGGAGCGTCGTCAGGTCCGACTTCAGGGCGGTCATGTCCCCGTGGTAGTCCTGCACCACGGTGTTCACGTCATGGGCGAGCTTCGCCGCCTGCGCCGCCGCGTCCCTCGCCTTCTTCAGGTCGGCGCACGCGGGGTCGGGCAGGAGCGGGCTGACGCAGCGCCGGCCGTAGACCTCGTTCAGGGCCTCGGAGGCCTCGCGGGTGCCGCTCTCCGCGAGCGGGGCCGTGGTGACGAACGCGTCGAGGTGGTCGCTGATCACGCCCGCCGAGTCGGCCACCAGGGTCGCGGTGTCGGCGATCTGCCGGCCGTTCTTCTTCAGGAACGGCCGCACCTGGTCGGCCGTGCCGTCCACCCGGTCGGCCAGCGCCTGCGTGCCGTCCGCGACCTGCTGCGCCCCGCTTCGGAGGTCGCCCGCGCCCCGGGTGAGCTTCGTCAGGCCGCTCGACAGCTTCCCGCTGCCGTTCTCGGCCTCCTTCAGACCGTCGGCGAGGTCCTTGGAGCCCTGCTCCGCCTTGCCGATCCCGCCCGTGAGCCGGTCGGCCCCCTCGGCGGCCTGCACGGTCTTCCCGTGGATGTCGGAGAAGGAGATGAAGATCCGGTCCAGGAACGACCGCGACGTCTTCGCGGAGGCCGCCGCGCGCACCTCGTTGAACACCGTCTTGGAGATCTGCCCGACGATGTAGTTGTTCGCGTCGTTGGTCCGCACCTGGAGGGCGCCGGTCTCGGGGTCCTTCCCGGAACTGGAGGCGATCCGCGCACTGAAGTCGGACGGCATCGTCAGCGACAGGTAGTAGGTGCCGTCCTCGAGACCCCGCCTGGCCTCGGCCGCGTTCACCTCGTGCCACTCGAAGGTCTCGCTCTCGCGCAGTCCCTTGACGAGGTCGGCGCCCGCGGTGATCCTCCGGCCGTCCGCCGTCGCCCCCTTGTCGTCGTCGACGAGCGCCACGGGGATGCGGTCCAGACGCCCGTACGGGTCCCAGAACGACCACAGGTACAGGGCGCCGTAGAGCAGCGGCAGCAGCAGGAGCGCCACCAGGGCCGCGCGCGGCAGCCTTCCCCTGCCGAACCGCTTCAGCTCAAGCGCGGCCAGTCTCGGCGAGCGCATCCACCGTCTCCTTGTCGTCTTCGTCTGCTTCGTCTGCTTCGACTGCTTCGACTGCTTCGTTGTCTTCGTCGTCTTCTGCGCCGTCCACGGACGGCTTCTCGCGGGTGGCGGGCTCCTGGGGTGCGCCCTGCGTGTCGCGTTCCGCGGCCGGCGGGTTCACGTCCCCGTCCGGCGACACGCGGTCGGCGGAGGCCGTGGACAACACCAGCGCGTCCTGCGGGGCCTCGGTGCACACCGCGAGAACCGTGGTCCCGGCCTCGGCGAGGGACCTCAACAGGGCCCATGCCTCGGCCCGTTCGGCGGCGGAGAGCTTGAGGTCGGTGTCGTCGACGGCGAGCAGGCGCGGCCGGCCCATCAGGGCCAGGGCCACGGACAGCCGCAGGGCCTCCAGGCGCTCCAGATCGCGTACGGCGGTGCGGGGCCCCTTGGGCAGCGCCTCCTGGTCGAGCCCGGCCGCGGCGAGGACGGTGTCGATGCGCCGTCCCGCCGCCGCCCTGCGCTCGTCGCGCGGCCGCAGCAGCGCGCGCAGGGAGTCCCCGAACCGGCTCTCCAGCAGGGCTCGTTCACGCAGGTGCTCGCCCACGGTCAGCGCCGGCTCCAGGTCGGTGACGCCGGAGACGTTCGCGACCGCGCTGATCCGGCGGACCGCGGACATCTCCTTGGGCAGCCGGTGCCCGCCGACCGTGGCACGGCCCTCGCTCGGCTTCATCCGCCCGGTGAGCGTCAGCAGCAGAGAGGTCCGGCCTGAGCCCGACGGCCCCTCGACGGCGACGAGCGAGCCGGGCCGGGCCGTCACATGGACACCCCGGAACACGTGGCCGCGCGGGCCCTTCAGGCCGAGGTCCGTGGCCTCCACGGCGACCCCCGCCGTTTCCTGCTGCATGCCCATGCCCATGCCCATGCCCATGCCCATGCCCATGCCCCTCTTCGTTCCCCTGGGTGACCGGCCCAGCTGTGGGCCTTTTTTGAACTGACTGGTCAGTCTAAAATTATCCCGAACCTACGAGCGAAGCAAAAGCGCAGGTCAGAACGGATTGTCAGTGCCATACCTCACGATGGGTACATACGGCCACAGGGCCGTCACGCAGACGACAGGAGGTTCGTCATGGCCAGCCATCCCGCAGGTGCCGTACGTCGGCGCCGCGTCACCGGCCCTGCCCCCTCACTGACCGGCCCGGCGGGCGACGTACACCCCGTGCTGCGCCGGGCCACGGCCCCACCCGCTGCCCTGGACCTGCTTGCCCAGGCGCGCGCCGGACTCGACGAGGCGGCCCGCCTGGAAACCCCCAACGAACGGTACGCGACGGCCCATCTGGCCGCTCTTCGTACAGCGGCCGCCGTGCTCGCCGTGCGCGGCCGGCCGGAGCCCACCGCCCGGCGCCGCGCCAGGATCAGGAGCGCCTGGGAGGTGCTTCCCGAGATCGCGCCCGAACTCACCGAGTGGAGCGCGCTGTTCGCCTCAGGCGCCGCCCGCCGCGCCCGCGCCGAGGCCGGCATCCGAGGCGCGGCCAGCACCCGCGACGCCGACGATCTGATACGCGACGTGGCGATGTTCCTGCGCCTGGTCGAGCGGACGCTGCTGCTTCAGCCGGTTCTGCCGCAGCCACGGCAGACCGGCGAGCGGGAGACCGGTGAGCGGGGGGTGGGCGATAGGGCGTTGGGGGAGAGGGAGGTGCCGGACGCGGGCTGAGCCCCCTGGTGGCCGGGCCGCGGCTTCCGGAGGGCGCGGGTGACGTCCAGGGGCGGGCGGGGGTGGCGTGGGGGCGCGGGTCTACGGGCTGGACGGGGGCGAGGGGAGGGGCTTAGGGGCCGGCGGTGGGGTGAGGGCGGGCGGGGGTGCGTGGGGTGGGTCGCGGACCTGGCGGTGGGGCGGGTCCTGGGCCGGGCGTGGGGCTGGGGCTTCAGGCCTGGCGGCGATGTGGGTCGGGGCTCCGGGCAGGGTGCCGGAGGCAATAGGGTGGAGGGGCCTGCAAGCCTTTCGCCCTGGTACGGGGTCCGGAAGGCCGCCCGATCGCTCCGCCGCACAAGCAGGCGGTGCCGCGCCGAGGAGTCAACTGCCGTGTCGGACCCGATGCGCCCCCGCGCTTCTCTCCGTACCGCCGTGGTCTGGGAGGTCCTCAAGGACGCCCTCGACCGCCGCGTCAAGGCCACGGGGCGGGACGTGCTGGACGTCCTCGACACCGGTGGCGGCAGCGGCAACTTCGCGGTGCCCGTCGCCCGCCTCGGCCACCGGGTCACCGTCGTCGACCCCAGCCCGAACGCGCTGTTCGCGCTGGAACGCCGGGCCGCCGAGGCCGGTGTCGCCGACCGGGTGCGGGGCGTCCAGGGCGATGCCCATGGCCTCTTCGACGTGGTGGAGCCCCAGGGCTACGACATCGTGCTGTGCCACGGCGTCCTGGAGTACGTGGACGACCCCGCCGAGGGCGTGCGCAACGTGATCGCCGCGCTGCGTCCCGGCGGCGTCCTCAGCCTGCTCGCCGCGGGGCTCGGCGGTGCCGTCCTGGCACGGGCCCTCGCCGGCCACTTCAAGGAGGCCAGGCAGGCGCTCCAGGATCCGGACGGCCGCTGGGGCGAGGGCGACCCCGTGCCGCACCGCTTCACCGCGGAGCAGCTCACGGCGCTCGTCGAGGACGCGGGCCTCGGTGTCGCCGCCATACACGGCGTCCGGGTCTTCGCGGATCTCGTGCCCGGAGTCCTGGTGGACACCGAACCGGGCGCCCTCGACGCGCTGCTCAAGCTGGAGGCCGCGGCGGCCGAGGTCCCCGCCTTCCACTCCGTGGCCACACAGCTCCATGTCCTCGGCGAGACCCGGGCCGCGGCCGAGGTCTGAGTCCACTGCCGTGACACGCCGTTGATCAGCGGCGCGGCGGCGGATGGAGTACGCCACAGGAACTCCGATCGGGCTGTGTGCGCCGTATGATCGAGGGAGACCGTCCGGCATGACGGGTTGGCTGCTGGGGAATGGAAGCCTCAGTGAGCCAGGACGGCCATGGCGGATTCCGGTTGGCCAATTGGCGTAGAGGGGCGGGTTTCAAGGGGGCGATTCCCTGCCTATCCTGAAGGGGACCCCCAGTCGCCCCGGCGACTGCACGATGAGGAGGACTCCGTGCCGCTCTCGGAGCACGAGCAGCGCATGCTCGAGCAGATGGAGCGAGCGCTGTACGCCGAAGATCCCAAGTTCGCGACAGCGCTTGAGGGAAGCGGGCTGCGTACGTACACCCGGCGACGGGTGTACCAGGCGGCAGTGGGCTTCCTGGTGGGTATCGCGCTCCTCATGGCCGGAATGGTCGCGAAGCAGATCTGGATCAGCGTGGTGGGCTTCCTCGTCATGCTGGGCTGTGCGGTGCTTGTCGTGACCGGCTGGCGCAAGGCCCCCAAGCCGGGCGAGCAGGGGGCGCCGGGCGCCCGCAGGCAGGTCAGGCAGCGGCGCTCCATGATGGACCGGATGGAACAGCGCTGGCAGCGACGCCGGGACGAACAGGGCCATTAGCCCTCCGGGCGCAGACCGGAGACTTCCGCAAGGGGGCGACCACCGATCGGGTGGCCGCCCCCTTGCGCATGCCCGGAACCGGCCAGCCGCCGCGTCGCCGTCCCGCCGGGCGGTCCGGGCGCGAGGCTGCGTGACGCTTCCGCGGCCCGCAGGCACCACAGGCAGGGCCGCCCGGAAGGCCGCGGGACGATCCGGGAGGCGGGCTGGGTGGTCCGGGAGGCGGTTGGGCGGTCTGAAAGCCGGTTGGGCGGTCCGGGAGGCGTCTGGGCAGTCCGGGAAATGGTCGGGCGGGTCCGGGAGGCGTCTGGGCGGTGCGGGAGGCGTCTGGGCAGTCCGGAGAGCGGATGGGCGGTTCGGGAGACGCCTGGGCAGTCCGGAGGGCGGTTGGACGGTCCGGGAGGCGTCTGGGCAGTCCGCGGAAGTGGTCGGGCGGTCGGGCTGCCGGGGGTGTGGGCGGTCCGAAAGGCCACCGGGCGGTCCGGTTGCGTGGACGCCACACGCCCCCTCGGGCCGCAGGGCCCCCACAGGCGCCTCCCGGCCGTGTCCCCGGCCCATATCCCGGGCCTGGCGAGGGCGAGCGGGCGGAGAGGGCCCCGCCTCGCCCCTTGGCGGGGTGCCTCCCGTCTCGGCTTCGTCCCTTGGCGGGACGCGCCCCGTCTCCGCCCCGTCCCCTGGCGGGACGCCCCCCGTCTCAGCCGCTCTGCTGGTCGGACGGGCGGCGTAGCAGGGCGGACCAGCGGGTTGTCCAGCGGGCCTTGAGGTCCGTCCAGCGGTCGCCGACGGCCCAGACGACCCGCAGGGCGGAGCGCGGTGCCACGACCGCGCGTACCCGGGTCCGCAGGCCGACCCGCGATCGCAGTGCCGACCGCACCGTGCGCACATCGCCGACGAGACCGGCCTCGGGGCGCGGCTGCGGAGCGAAGAGCACCTGCTCCACGGCACCGGCCACGCGGTGCACGGCAGCGGCGGCGGACTCGTCCAGCCGGCCGAGCCGCACGATCCGCTCGGCGGCCCCACGCGGGGTCAGGGCGTCGTCCGGCACTATGCCGTAGTCCCATGCCGTGTCCGTAAGCTCGCGCCACACGGCCAGGGTGTGTCCCACGGCCGCCTCGGCCGCCCGGCTCGGGGACCCCTCGCCCGGCAGCGCGGTCACCTCTATGTCACCGGCGTACCGCTCGGCGGGCCCGGGGTTCCGGCCCCGTGCCCGGACCGGCTGCCCGGCCGACGACGCGTGCAGGGCGGAGGCCAGCCGCACCGACCGGCTCCGCAGCCGCCACAGCATCGGCGTCAGCGGCACCGCGATCAGGGCCAGCCCCAGCAGCGTCCACGCCACGACCTGGTACCACGGCGGCCCGCCGTCGCCGGTGATCGCCACGGCACCGGAGGACTGGCTCGGGCACGCCTCCAGCTTGCGCATGGTCGCCGAGCAGCTCTCGCTCGACGACGGAGCCGTGGACGGCGCCGTCGTCGACGACAGCGACGGCTGCGGCGCGACCGGGTTCTCCCCGCTGGGCGTGTCCGACTGCGTGTACGAGGGGGCCGTCCCCCGGCTGGGGGTCGGCTCGAAGCGCGTCCAGCCGACGCCCTCGAAGTACAGCTCGGGCCACGCGTGCGCGTCCCGCAGCCCCACCGACATGGAACCGTCCGCCTGCGGGGAACCCGGGGTGAAGCCCACCGCGACCCGGGCCGGAATCCCCAGGGTCCGGGCCATCGCGGCCATCGCGAACGAGAAGTGCACGCAGAAGCCCCGCTTGTCCCTCAGGAACCGCGCGATGGCTCCCGACCCGGTGCCGACCTGCACATCGGTGCTGTAGGTGAACCCGCCCTCGGCCGCGAAGTAGTCCTGAAGCTTGACCGCCTGCTCGTAGTGGTTGGAGGACCCCGCGGTCACCTTGCGGGCCGTCTGCGCCACGACCGGCGGCAGCGACGCCGGCACCTTCGTGAAGGTGCGCTTCAGCGACTCCGGCGGCTCCGGCGCCGTGGCCAGTTGCTCCGCGGTCGGCTGCACGATCAGACTCTTGACGTCGTACTGAATGCCGCGCGTGTTCTGTCCGTGGTCGCCGACGAGCGTGCGGCCCACCGGCTCGTAGCGCCAGCTTCCCTTGATCTTCACGCTGGTCGCGGGGTACGGCATCGGCAGCCAGTCCTGTGCGTACCAGTCCGCCGCCGAGATCCGCGTCTCGATCTCCGTCCGCCGCACCCCGCCCGCGAGGCCGGTCGGTGTGGGGAGCGAGCCCGGCACGGCGGTGATGTGCCGTTGGGCCGGGCGCCAGGTCGTGCCGTCGAAATCGTCCAGGGCGACGATCCGCAGATACATGTCCTGGGTGTCGTCCGAGTTGGTGCGGTAGGCCATGACCTGGCGGTCCTGGTCCACGTTCAGACTGTCGCGCAGCGAGACCAGGGGGTTGACCGCGGAGATCGTGTTGCCGTCGCCGAGGCCCGCGCCGACCCCGGTGCCGGCGCCGTCCAGCAGACCCCCCTTGAGCGAGGGCAGCGCGAGCGGCACCACCAGGGCGACGCCCAGTGCGACCGCGCCGATTCGCCGTCCGGTGCGGACCGGGGCGACGGCGCCGCCCGAGTCCCGGTCCCGGCCGCGCGCGGCGCCGGCGAAGACCCGCCCCCACTGGGAGAGCCGGTCACGGCCCTCGGCCAGCAGCAGCATCAGATAGCCGCACGCGGCGACGAGGAACCACAGCCAGTCGGCGGCGCCGTGGGAGAGCCCGGCGGCCACCGAGTACAGCGCGAGCAGCGGCAGCCCGGCCGGGGCCGCCGAGCGGAACGTCACCGCGAGCGCGTCCACCAGCAGCCCGATGAGCAGCACCCCACCGACGATCATCAGCCGGATGCCCGGGGTCAGCGGCGCGGGGATCGCGTACCGCCCCACGTCCTGCGTGCCCGACCGCAGCAGCTCCCCGAAGCGGCGGAAGGCGTCCGGACCCGGGAGGAAACCGGCGATGGACTCACCGTGCGCGAAGATCAGTGTGAGCAGCAGCAGGCCGACGACCACCTGACAGGCGAGGGTCAGCGAACGCGCCAGCGGCACCCGCCGGGCCAGCATCCCGACCCCGGTCTGTACCGCCACCAGGAACGCCGCCTGGAAGATCCAGGTCGCCGGGGACACCAGGGGCAGCAGCGCGCACGACGCCGCCAGTGTCGCCGCCGCGGCACACAGCGCCAGCCGGGCCCGCCCGCTCATGACCGTCCCTCCGCATCGCTCACCGCGCCCACGCCCGTGCGCTGCCGGTCCGCCTCGCGCCACAGCTCCGCGAGCGGTACGCCGCGGGGCACCGTCAGCGCCGTCCAGCCGGCCTCGCGCAGCATCCGCAGCGGTTCCCCGGTGTGGTCCAGGGGGCCGGGCACATCGGTCTGTTCGCGTCCCCAGTCGGCGCTGTCCAGCAGGAAGGCGAGCGCGCCGCCGCTGCGTCTGCTCATCTTGGCGGCCACCGTGGCCTGCTCCTCGTCCAGGTCGCCGAAGAAGGCGACCAGCAGTCCCTCGTTCCCGCCGCGCAGCACGTCGTACGCGTGGGACAGGCCCGTGCCGTCCGAGTGGTCGATCACGGCGAGCGTGTCCATCATCAGCCCGGCCGCGTCCGCGGACTCATGGCTCGCGCCCGCGAACCCGTCGGCCCCCTCGCCGGGCACCGAGTTCCCCGTGTCCGTCAACAGCCGGACGGAGAAGCCCCGTTCGAGCATGTGCACCAGTGTGGACGCGGCGCCCGCGACCGCCCACTCGAAGGCCGAGTCCGGGCCGACGCCCTGGAAGGCGATGCCCCGGGTGTCGAGCAGCACCGTGCACCTGGCCCGCTGCGGCTGTTCCTCCCGGCGCACCATCAGCTCGCCGTAGCGAGCGGTGGAGCGCCAGTGCACCCGGCGCAGGTCATCGCCGTGGCGGTAACCGCGCGGGATCACGTCGTCCTCGCCGGCCAGTGCCAGCGAACGCTGCCGCCCGTCGCCGTAGCCCGTCGCCTCGCCCGCGAGCCGTACGGGCGGCAGCGGCTCCACGCGCGGGATGACCGTCAGGGTGTCCTGGGTCGAGAAGGAGCGGGTCAGCTCGCACATCCCGAAGGGGTCGGTCAGGCGCAACTGGAGCGGGCCCAGCGGATAGCGGCCGCGCAGATCGGAGCGCACACGGTAGGACACCTCACGCCGGCCGCCCGGCTCCACCCGGTCCAGGACGAACCGGGGGCGCGGCCCGAGGACGTAGGGCACCCGGTCCTGGAGCATCAACAGCCCGGTGGGCAGCCGTGAGACGTTGTCCATCCGCAGATGGACGCGGGCCTCGGAGCCGGCGGGAACGCGCCCGGGGGACAGACGGCGGCTGCCCGCGACCCGGTAGCGGGTGCGGTAGAGCACCGCCGCGCAGACCAGGGGCAGCGCCGCCAGCAGCAGTCCGACCCGGAGCAGACCGCTCTGCCCGAGGACGTAGGCACAGATCGCGGCCGCGATCCCCGCGGCGAGGAAGGAGCGCCCGCGCGTGGTCAGCCCCGCGAGCGCGGTGCGCGGTCCTCCCCGTTCGTCCTGGCTGCCGGGCGGTGTCCCCCCGTGGGTCATCACAGCCTCCGGGGCGGCTGCTGGCCGTAGCCCCGTCCCAGAGGGAGACCGGACTGCTGCGGTGCCGCGGGCACCGGCGTGCTCCGCAGGATCTCCTGGACGACCTGCTCCGCCGTGCGGCGGCCCAGCTGGGCCTGCGCGGTGGGCAGCAGGCGGTGGGCCAGGACCGCCGCGGCGAGGGACTGGACGTCGTCCGGCAGGGCGTACTCCCGGCCGGACAGGGCGGCGGACGCCTTCGCCGCGCGCAGCAGATGCAGGGTGGCGCGCGGCGAGGCGCCGAGTCTGAGGTCGGGGTGCGTGCGCGTGGCGGCGACCAGGTCCACCGCGTAGCGCCGGACCGACTCCGCGACGTGGACGTCCCGGACGGCCTCGATCAGCTTCACGATCTCGTGCGCGTGCGCCACCGGCTGGAGGTCGTCCAGCGGGTTGACGCCGCCGTGGATGTCGAGCATCTGCACCTCGGCGTCCGCGCTCGGGTAGCCCATGGAGACACGGGCCATGAAGCGGTCCCGCTGGGCCTCGGGCAGCGGGTAGGTGCCCTCCATCTCCACCGGGTTCTGGGTGGCGACCACCATGAAGGGGCTGGGCAGCTCGTAGGTCTGGCCGTCGGTGGTGACCTGGCGCTCCTCCATCGACTCCAGCAGCGCCGACTGGGTCTTGGGGGAGGCGCGGTTGATCTCGTCGCCGATCACGATCTGGGCGAAGATCGCGCCCGGCTTGAACTCGAAGTCCCGGCGCTGCTGGTCCCAGATGGACACGCCCGTGATGTCCGAGGGCAGCAGGTCCGGTGTGAACTGGATGCGCCGCACCGAGCAGTCGATGGAGCGCGCCAGCGCCTTCGCGAGCATCGTCTTGCCGACGCCCGGGACGTCCTCGATCAGAAGATGTCCCTCGGCGAGCAGCACGGTCAGTGAAAGCCGCACGACCTCGGGCTTGCCCTCGATCACTCCTTCCACCGAACTGCGGACGCGCTCCACAGTGGCGGTCAGATCAGCAAGGCTCGCTCGATCGTCATAGGTCGTCACCCGGCCCTCCTCGGCCCGTACTTTCTCCGGGCCGACGCTCTGCGATGCGGACCGGCCCACCCCGAACACGGACACCACGCGGGAAGGGTCCCGCGTGACGTCACACCCCGCATTCTTGTTGCCGTTACCGGTTCGTGTCACTCGGCTGTGGATAACTGGCCGCGATATGTCGGGCTTACGGCCTTTTTGGCCCACCGCGGCCGGGATGTTTGCCCGAATGGGTGTTCACGCGGGCGTGACGAAGGGCCGGAGACGGACGCCGGAACGCGCCGCTACGCCGGGTCTATCTCCCGCAGCAGCCCCGTCCTCACGTCGAAGACGAAGCCCCGTACGTTGTCGGTGTGGAGCAGGAACGGCGAGGTGCGCACCCGCTGCATTGACTGCCGCACGTCCTGGTCGACGTCGCGGAAGGCCTCCACCGCCCAGGCGGGCCGCTGGCCGACCTCCATCTCCAGCTCGTGCCGGAACTCCTCCGTCAGGGACTCCAGACCGCAGCCGGTGTGGTGGATCAGCACGACGCTGCGGGTGCCGAGCGCCCGCTGGCTGATGGTGAGGGAGCGGATCACGTCGTCGGTGACGACGCCGCCCGCGTTGCGGATGGTGTGGCAGTCGCCCAGCTCCAGACCGAGCGCGGCGTGCAGGTCCAGCCGGGCGTCCATGCAGGCCACGACCGCGACCTGGAGCACGGGACGGGCGTCCATCCCGGGATCCGTGAACGCGGCGGCATAGTGCTCGTTGGCCTCCACGAGGCGATCGGTGACGGTGCCGACTATGGCGCCTTCGGGACCGGCGGGTACGGATGCGGAAGTCGTCATACCCATGACGTTACTGGTCACAGCCGCTCCAGGCCTGTCGTGAGAGTGGACAAAGAACGACACCGTGGCTTGTTGTGACGCACCCCACGCGGCAGGTGAGGCCCCGGCCGGACGGGTGAACGCCGGAGCGGCGCGCCGCCGCAGCGGGCGGGACGGGCGACCCGCAGGCCGGTTGATTGACCGCAAGACAGGGTGGACTAAAGTGACGCGAAGGGGGAGGCGAGACGCTCTCCCCACGGACTGTTCACCCAGGAGACGCCGGCCGCGCGCCGGTTTCTCCCCGCGTGCGCGGCGCGTACGTATGGCTCGGCCTCCTCCCGCTCCCGGTCGGCTGACGCTTCCGGCGCCGGCGGGCCACTGCTTCACGGGGGGCGTCCCCAGCGTCGTCTGGAGGAGGGCGGCCGGCCGTCCGTGCGGACCGGCGCGCCGGATCTGAGAGGCCCCCTTGAGCAACAGTCGACACGTGCCCGTCATGCTCCGGGAGTGTCTGGACATGCTGGCCCCGGCCCTCGCCGAACCGGGGGCCGTCGTCGTCGACTGCACCCTCGGGCTCGGCGGCCACAGCGAGGGGCTGCTGGCGCGGTTCCCCGAGGCGCGGCTCGTGGGGCTCGACCGCGACAAGGAGGCGCTGCGCCTGTCCGGGGAACGGCTCGCCCCCTTCGGGGCGCGCGCCACTTTGGTGCACGCCGTCTACGACGAACTTCCCGCGGTGCTCGACAGGCTGGGCCTCCCGCGCGTCCAGGGAGTGCTCTTCGACCTCGGCGTCTCCTCCATGCAACTCGACGAGGCGGAGCGCGGCTTCGCGTACGCGCACGACGCCCCGCTCGACATGCGCATGGACCAGACGACGGGAGTCAGCGCCGCCGAGGTCCTCAACACCTACCCGCCCGGCGAACTCGTACGGATCCTGCGGGCGTACGGCGAGGAGAAGCAGGCCAAGCGGATCGTGGCCGCGATCGTGCGCGAGCGCGCGAAGGAGCCGTTCACCACCAGCGCGCGGCTCGTGGAGCTGATCAGGGACGCGCTGCCGCAGGCCGCCAAGCGGACCGGCGGCAACCCCGCCAAGCGCACCTTCCAGGCGCTGCGCATCGAGGTCAACGGCGAACTCGCCGTCCTGCACAGGGCGATCCCCGCGGCCGTGAAGGCCCTCGCCGTCGGCGGCCGGATCGCCGTCCTGTCCTATCACTCGCTCGAAGACCGCCTGGTCAAGCAGGTGTTCGCGGCGGGCGCCGCGAACACCGCGCCCCCCGGGCTCCCGGTCGTCCCCGAACACCACCAGCCCCGGCTCAAGCTCCTCACGCGCGGTGCCGAACTTCCCACCGAGGAGGAGATCGCCGAGAACCGCCGCGCGGCCCCGGCGCGTCTGCGTGGTGCCGAGCGCATCCGCGAGGACGCCGAGTGAGCCTGACGGAAGCCGAGTGGGCCTGACGAGAGGGGTGGGCGAGTGAACAGAGCAGCCACGGGACGCCGGGGTACGCCGACGGACGAGCGGTGTCCGCCCCGGCCCCGGCGGTCCTCCGTCCCGGCCCAGCCGCCCCCCGCCTGCCGGCCGCGCACGTGGGCCCCCGCTCGGCGGGAGGCCGTGTGAGCGGGAAACCCGAACTCAGGGGCCGGGCCGCCCGGCTCGCGCGCCTCATTCCGGCCGGCCGGGGCGGCGGCGCCGCCCGTACGCCCTTCGTGCTGCTGGTCGTCCTGCTCCTCGGCGGCGGGCTCATCGGACTCCTCGTGCTGAACTCCGCGCTCAGCGAGGGCGCGTTCCGACTCGACGACCTGCAGCGGCAGACCAAGAGCCTCACCGACGAGGAGCAGGCCCTCCAGCGGGACGTGGACGCCTACGCGGCCCCGGACGCCCTCCAGCGCCGCGCCCGGGAACTCGGCATGGTCCCCGGCGGCGACCCCGCGTTCCTCAACCCCGACGGCACCGTCAAGGGCGTTCCCTCTGCCCCCGCCCCGCAGCCCGCGGCGAACACCACCGCGCCGCGCCCGCCCGAGGTGCTCAGCCCGTATCCGGACCCCACGGCGCCGCCGCCCGCGGACCCCACGGCGCACCCCTCCCCGAGCACCCCGGCGCAGCCGTCCCCGGCCACTCCCTCGGCGGCCCGCTCCGCGACCGCGCCCTCCACCCCGCCCGCACGCCCCTCCCCGACCCCCGGCAGGTGACGGAAGTGTCCGACAGGGAACCGCCGCGCCGCCGCGTGCCCGGCCCCGCCCGGCCGGTGCGCCCCGACGCCCGGCGCCGCCCCGCCTCCGGCGCCCGCCCCGGCCCCGGTGCCCGCCCGGGTCCCGGTGCCCGCCCCGCGCGCCGCCCGGCCCCGGCCCGTGGCCCCGCGCCCCGCGGTATCCGGCTCGGCAGCCCCCGCCCCCGGCTGCGCCTGGTCGGGCTCGCCCTGACCCTGGTGATGCTCGCCTTCGTCGTACGACTGCTCCAGGTGCAGGCCGTGGACGCGAGCACGTACGCCGCCAAGGCCGACCAGAACCGCTTCGTGGGCCGCACCCTGGCCGCCGTACGCGGCGAGATCACCGACCGCAACGGAGTCGAGCTGGCGACCAGCGTGGACGCGTACGACATCACCGCCGACCCCACGCTGTTCACCCCGGAGGCCACCAAGACGCCGGACGCCCCCGAGCAGGCCGCCGCGCTCCTCGCCCCGATCCTCGGCCAGGACACCGCCGCGGTCACCGGGAAGCTGAAGACCCCGCGCACCCGCTACGTCCTCCTGGCCCACCGCCAGACCCCCCAGGTCTGGAACCAGATCAAGGACCTGAAGAACACGCTCGCGGCCAAGGCCGGGACCGACAGGAACACCGTCAACGTCCTCGCCGGCGTCCTCGCCGAGCCCACCAGCAAGCGCGTCTATCCGAACGGCGACCTCGCCGCCGGAATACTGGGCTGGGTCAACGCCGAGGGCAAGGGCGGGGGCGGCATCGAGCAGCAGCTGAACAAGGAACTGGCCGGCAAGGACGGCAAGATCCGCTACGCCCAGTCAGGCGGCCGGCTGGTGCCGACCGCGGGCTCCGCCGAGACCCCCGCCGTGGCCGGCTCCGACGTGGAGCTCACCATCGACCGCGACATCCAGTGGGCCGCCCAGAACGCCATCACCGAGCAGGTGAGGAAGTCCAAGGCGGACCGCGGCTACGTGGTGGTGCAGGACACCCGCACCGGCCAGATCCTGGCCATGGCGAACTCGCCCGGCTTCGATCCGAACGACCTCTCCAAGGCCGATCCGGCGGCCCTCGGCAACGCGGCCCTCCAGGACGCGTACGAGCCCGGCTCCACCGCCAAGGTCATGACGATGGCCGCCGTCCTCCAGGAGAACGCCGCCACCCCCCTGACCCATGTCACGGTGCCCAACCGGCTGCACCGCGGCGACCGGCTGTTCGCGGACGACATCGACCACGCGACCTGGTACCTCACGCTCAACGGCGTGCTGGCCAAGTCCAGCAACATCGGCACCATCCTGGCGGCCGGCCAGCTCGGCAAGACCCAGGAGGCGGCCAACCAGGTCCTCTACTCGTATCTGCGCAAGTTCGGCATCGGGGAATCCACCGGACTCGGGTTCCCGGGCGAGACGCAGGGCATCCTGGCGCCGCCCGGGAAGTGGTCGACGTCCCAGCAGTACACGATTCCTTTCGGCCAGGGCGTGTCGATCAACGCGGTGCAGGCCGCGTCCGTCTACTCGACCATCGCCAACGGCGGCGTCCGCGTCGAACCCACCCTGGTGCGCGCCGCGAAGGGCCCGGACGGCCGCTTCACCCCGGTCCCGAAACCCGAGCGGACCAGGGTCGTCAGCGCGAAGACGGCGAAGACCCTCGCCCAGATGCTGGAGTCCGTCGTCGACGACGAGCAGGGCACGGGCATCAAGGCACGCATCCCCGGGTACCGGGTCGCGGGCAAGACGGGTACGGCCAACCGCGTGGATCCGGCCACCGGCAAGTACCGCGGATACACGTCCTCCTTCGCCGGATTCGCTCCCGCCGACAACCCCCGCGTCACCGTCTACTGCGCCATCCAGAACGCCACCAAGGGCAGCTATTTCGGCGGCCAGATCTGCGGCCCCATCTTCAAACAGGTCATGGAGTTCTCCCTGAAGACCCTCCAGGTCCCGCCCACCGGGGCCGCGGCCGCGAACCTCCCCGTCACGTTCACCCCGTGATCAGCACCACGGAAAAGACCGACCAGGAACCAGCTCGTGACAACGATCACTCCCGATCCCGGGAACCACACCCAGCCTCCGCTCCCGTCCTCGCCGGACCGCGCTGCGCGCGGGCTCCTTTTTAGCTCCGGCGGGGGTACGCCCGGTACGCTCACCGCCGTGCCACACGCTGATCAGTACCAAACCACCCAGAAGGCTGCTTCCGTGACATATCCCGGACCGCCACGACCGGTTCACGTCTCCGCCGTACCCCTCGCGGAGCTGGCCGATCAGCTGGGTGTCACCGCGCCGGAGCGCCCGGCCGGAGCCGTCGAGGTCACGGGCATCACCCATGACTCGCGTGCCGTCCGCCCCGGTGACCTGTACGCCGCCCTGCCCGGGGCCCGCCTGCACGGCGCCGACTTCGTCGCCCAGGCCGCGAGCCTCGGTGCGGCGGCCGTGCTGACCGACCCGACGGGCGCCGAGCGCGCCGCCGCCACCGGACTGCCGGTCCTGGTGACCGGCGACCCGCGCGCCCGGATGGGCGAGCTGGCGGCCACGATCTACGGCCGCCCGGGCCGCGACCTGCTCCAGATCGGCATCACCGGCACCTCGGGCAAGACCACGACCGCGTACCTCGTCGAGGGCGGTCTGCGCACGGTCCGCTCCACCGGACTGATCGGCACCGTCGAGATGCGCATCGGCGACGAGCGCATCAAGTCCGAGCGCACCACGCCCGAGGCCACCGACCTCCAGGCCCTGTTCGCGGTCATGCGCGAGCGCGGGGTCGAGGCCGTCGCCATGGAGGTCTCCAGCCACGCGCTGGTCCTCGGCCGCGTCGACGGCTGCGTCTTCGACGTCGCCGTCTTCACCAACCTCAGCCCGGAACACATGGAGTTCCACTCCGACATGGAGGACTACTACCGGGCCAAGGCGCAGTTGTTCACCGAGCGGCGCAGCCGGCGCGGCGTGGTGAACCTCGACGACGAGTACGGCCGCCGGCTGGTGAAGGAGGCCGGTGTCCCGGTCGTCACCTTCTCGGCCGAGGGCCACCCGGACGCCGACTGGCGCGCCGAGGACGTGCGGATCGGCCCGCTGGACTCCTCGTTCACCGTGGTCGGCCCCGAGGAGCAGCGGATCGCCGCGAGGTCGCCGCTGCCCGGCCCCTTCAACGTGGCGAACACCCTCGCCGCGATCGTCGCCCTCGCCGAGGCCGGTCTGGACCCGCAGACCGCCGCCGACGGCGTCGCCGCCGTGCCGGGCGTCCCGGGGCGCCTGGAGCGCGTGGACGCCGGACAGCCCTACCTGGCGGTCGTGGACTACGCCCACAAGACCGACGCCGTCGAGTCGGTGCTGCGCGCCCTGCGCAAGGTCACCGAGGGCCGGCTGCACGTGGTGCTCGGCTGCGGCGGCGACCGGGACATCACCAAGCGCGCCCCGATGGGGGCCGCCGCCGCCCGGCTCGCGGACACGGCGGTGCTGACCTCCGACAACCCCCGTTCCGAGGATCCCCTGGCGATCCTCGCCACCATGCTCCAGGGCGCGGCGTCCGTACCCGCACACGAACGCGGTGAGGTGCAGGTCTTCGAGGACCGGGCCGCCGCCATCGCCGCCGCCGTGGCCCTCGCGAGGCCCGGGGACACCGTGCTGGTCGCGGGCAAGGGCCACGAGCAGGGCCAGGACATCGCCGGGGTGGTCCGTCCGTTCGACGACCGCCAGGTGCTTCGCGAAGCTATCCAGCAGACCCAGGGATGAACTTGTGATCGCCCTCTCCCTCGCCGAGATCGCAGCAGTCGTCGGCGGGCAGACGCATGACATACCGGATCCGTCCGTCCAGGTCACCGGGCCCGTGGTCCGGGACTCCCGTGAAGTGGAGCCCGGCGGCCTCTTCGTCGCCTTCGCCGGTGAACACGTGGACGGTCACGACTTCGCGGACGCGGTCGTCCGGGCGGGTGCCGTCGCCGTGCTGGCGTCCCGTCCCGTCGGCGTGCCCGCGATCGTCGTGGACGACGTCCAGGCCGCCCTCGGCGCCCTCGCCCGCCATGTCGTGCGGCGGCTCGGGGCGACCCTCGTGGCCCTGACCGGCTCCGCGGGCAAGACCAGCACCAAGGACCTCATCGCCCAGGTGCTCCAGCGCAAGGCGCCGACCGTGTGGACGCCCGGCTCGCTCAACAACGAGATCGGACTGCCGCTGACCGCCCTCGGCGCCACCGAGGAGACCAGGTTCCTGGTCCTGGAGATGGGCGCCCGCGGCATCGGCCACATCCGCTACCTCGCCGAACTGACCCCGCCGAAGATCGGCCTGGTGCTCAACGTGGGCACCGCCCACATCGGCGAGTTCGGCGGCCGGGAGCAGATCGCACAGGCCAAGGGCGAACTCGTCGAGAGCCTGCCCTCCTCGGACGCGGGCGGCGTCGCCGTCCTCAACGCCGACGATCCGTTGGTACGGGCCATGGCGTCCCGTACGAAGGCGAAGGTGACGCTTTTCGGAGAGTCCGACGAAGCGGACGTACGCGCCGAGAACGTGAGACTCACGGACAGCGGACAGCCGGCCTTCCGCCTTCACACACCCTCCGGGTGCAGCGATGTGACCATGCGCCTGTACGGTGAGCACCACGTGTCGAACGCGCTCGCCGCGGCCGCCGTCGCCCATGAGCTGGGCATGTCCGCGCAAGAGATCGCCACCGCGCTCTCCGAGGCGGGCTCCCTCTCCCGCTGGCGTATGGAGGTCACCGAGCGCCCGGACGGCGTGACGATCGTCAACGATGCCTACAACGCGAATCCCGAGTCCATGCGGGCCGCCCTGCGCGCGCTGGCAGCCATGGGCAAGGGACGGCGGACCTGGGCGGTGCTCGGCAAGATGGCCGAGCTCGGGGACGAGGCGCTCGCCGAGCACGACGCGGTCGGACGGCTCGCCGTCCGGCTCAACGTCAGCAAGCTCGTCGCGGTCGGGGGCAGGGAAGCGTCCTGGCTGCAACTGGGCGCATACAACGAGGGTTCGTGGGGTGAGGAGTCGGTGCACGTGTCCGACGCACAGGCGGCGGTCGACCTGTTGCGCAGCGAGTTGCGCCCGGGAGACGTCGTACTCGTGAAGGCGTCCCGGTCGGTCGGGCTCGAGAGCGTGGCGCACGCGCTGCTCGAGACCGGTGCCGAGGGTGAGGTTGCCGCGCGATGATGAAGCAGATCCTGTTCGCAGGAGTCATCGGTCTGTTCCTCACCCTGATCGGCACTCCGCTGCTGATCAAGTTGCTCGCCCGCAAGGGCTACGGTCAGTACATCCGCGACGACGGTCCGCGCGAGCACGCCAGCAAGCGCGGCACGCCGACCATGGGTGGCATCGCGTTCATCCTGGCGACGATCGCCGCGTACTTCCTGTCCAAGGTGATCACGGGCAAACCGCCGACCTTCTCCGGTCTGCTGGTGCTCGGCCTGATGGGCGGCATGGGCCTGGTCGGCTTCCTCGACGACTACATCAAGATCGTCAAGCGGCGCTCGCTGGGTCTGCGGGCCAAGGCGAAGATGGCCGGCCAGCTGATCGTCGGCATCGCCTTCGCCGTGCTGGCCCTGCAGTTCGCCGACGCCCGCGGCAACACCCCGGCCTCCACCAAGCTCTCCTTCGTGCAGGACTTCGGCTGGACGATCGGCCCGGTGCTCTTCGTGGTCTGGGCGATCTTCATGATCCTCGCCATGTCGAACGGTGTGAACCTCACCGACGGTCTCGACGGCCTGGCCACCGGCGCCTCCGTGCTCGTCTTCGGCGCGTACACGTTCATCGGCGTCTGGCAGTTCCAGGAGTCCTGCGCCAACGCGCAGACCCTGACCAACCCGGCCGCCTGCTACGAGGTACGCGATCCGCTCGACCTGGCGGTGGTCTCCTCCGCGCTGATGGGCGCCTGCCTCGGCTTCCTGTGGTGGAACACCTCGCCCGCCAAGATCTTCATGGGCGACACCGGATCGCTGGCCCTGGGCGGCGCGCTCGCCGGTCTCGCGATCTGCTCCCGCACCGAGCTGCTGCTCGCGCTGCTCGGCGGTCTCTTCGTCCTGATCACCATGTCGGTGGTCATCCAGGTCGGTTCGTTCCGGCTGACCGGCAAGCGGGTCTTCCGGATGGCGCCGCTCCAGCACCACTTCGAGCTCAAGGGCTGGTCCGAAGTCCTCGTCGTGGTCCGGTTCTGGATCATTCAGGGCATCTGCGTCATCGTGGGACTCGGCATCTTCTACGCGGGATGGGCAGCGGAAAAGTGACCGACTGGCAGGGGAAGCACGTCACCGTCGCCGGGCTCGGCGTCTCCGGCGTCCCGGCGGCCAAGGTGCTGCACGGGCTCGGCGCCCTCGTGACGGTCGTCAACGACGGCGACGACGAGCGGGCCCGGGCGCAGGCCGCGGAGCTTTCGGCGCTCGGCATCACCGTGCGTCTGGGCGACGGTGCGACCCTGCCCGAAGGCACCGAGCTGATCGTCACCGCGCCCGGCTGGCGGCCCGACAAGCCGCTGTTCGCCGCGGCGGCCGAGGCGGGCGTCCCGGTCTGGGGCGATGTGGAGCTGGCCTGGCGGCTCAGGGGGCCCGACGCGGCCCCCTGGCTCGCGGTCACGGGCACCAACGGCAAGACCACGACCGTGCAGATGCTCGCCTCGATCCTTCGGGCCGCGGGCCTGCGCACGGCCGCCGTCGGCAACATCGGGGTCTCGCTGCTGGACGCCGTCCTCGGCGAGGAGGAGTACGACGTCCTGGCCGTGGAGTTGTCGAGCTACCAGCTCCACTGGGCGCCCTCGCTGCGCGCCCACTCCGCCGCGGTGCTCAACCTGGCGCCCGACCACCTCGACTGGCACGGCTCCATGGAGGCGTACGCCGCCGACAAGGGCCGTATCTACCAAGGCAATCGCGTCGCCTGTGTCTACAACGTCGCCGACAAGGCGACCGAGGACCTGGTGCGCGAGGCGGACGTCGAGGAGGGCTGCCGGGCGATCGGCTTCACGCTGGGCACGCCCGCTCCCTCCCAACTCGGCGTCGTGGACGGCATCCTGGTCGACCGCGCGTTCGCCGAGAACCGGCACCAGAACGCCCAGGAGCTCGCCGAGATCTCCGATGTGAACCCGCCGGCTCCGCACAACATCGCCAACGCCCTTGCCGCCGCGGCCCTCGCGCGCGCCTTCGGGGTGCCCGCCCGGGCCGTACGGGACGGACTGCGGTCCTTCACCCCGGACGCGCACCGCATCGCGCACGTGGCGGACGTGGACGGGGTCGCGTACATCGACGACTCCAAGGCCACCAACACGCATGCCGCGGAAGCCTCGTTGGCGTCGTACGAGTCCATCGTGTGGATCGCGGGCGGACTCGCCAAGGGCGCCGCCTTCGACGAACTGGTCGCGGGCGCGGCGAAGCGGCTTCGGGGCGTGGTGCTCATCGGCGCGGACCGCGCGCTGATCCGTGAAGCCCTTGCGCGACACGCGCCGGAAGTACCCGTCGTCGACCTCGAACGGACCGACACTGGGGCGATGCGTGCGGCTGTGCGGGAGGCACGGCGGCTGGCCGGCCAGGGCGACACGGTGCTGCTGGCGCCGGCCTGTGCCTCCATGGACATGTTCGCCAACTACAACAAGCGCGGCGACGCCTTCGCGGAGGCGGTTCGCGAACTCGGCACCACCGGCGCCTGACGGCGGGGCTCGGCCGCGGCGGGTGCTCCGGGACCCTTGGAGGGACGCGTGACTCGGATGTGGCCGGGGCGTCGCCCGCGGCTTTCCGCCGGTGGCACTGCGGGACGCGCTCCCACGGCAGGGAAGTGACCATCGATGCCAAGCAGCCGTACCAGCCGTCCGCCCGCCCAGCGCGCCCCCAAGCGGCCCTCCGCCGCCCGCGCCCCGCGCGAGAGCCCGCTCACCCGCCTCGTCAGGCGGGCGCGGCGCGCCTGGGACCGGCCGCTCACCGCCTACTACCTGATCCTCGGCGGCAGCCTGCTGATCACCGTGCTGGGCCTGGTGATGGTCTACTCGGCCTCGCAGATCACCGCGTTGCAGATGTCGCTGCCCGGGTCGTACTTCTTCCGCAAGCAGTTCCTCGCGGCCTCCCTCGGCGCCCTGCTGCTGCTCCTCGCGTCGCGGATGCCCGTGACGCTGCACCGCGCGCTGGCCTATCCGATCCTGGCGGGAGCCGTCTTTCTGCTGGTCCTGGTGCAGGTGCCGGGAATAGGAGTGGCGGTCAACGGCAACCAGAACTGGATCTCGCTCGGCGGCTCCTTCCAGATCCAGCCCAGTGAGTTCGGCAAGCTCGCCCTGGTGCTGTGGGGGGCCGACCTGCTCGCGCGCAAGCAGGACAAGCGGCTGCTCGCGCAGTGGAAGCACATGCTGGTGCCGCTGGTCCCGGTGACCTTCACGCTGCTCGGGCTGATCATGCTGGGCGGGGACATGGGTACGACGATCATCCTGACCGCGATTCTGTTCGGGCTGCTGTGGCTGGCCGGAGCGCCCACCCGGCTGTTCGCCGGGGTGCTGACCGTCGCCGTGGTGCTCGCCGCCATCGCCATCCAGACCAGCCCGCACCGCTTGAACCGGCTCGCCTGCATCGGCGCCACCGACCCCGGACCGAACGACATCTGCTGGCAGGGCGTGCACGGCATCTATGCGCTCGCGTCAGGCGGAATCTTCGGCTCAGGTCTGGGCGCCAGTGTGGAAAAATGGGGTCAACTCCCCGAAGCGCACACCGACTTCATCTTCGCCGTCACCGGAGAGGAACTGGGCCTCGCGGGGACACTGTCGGTGCTCGCCCTCTTCGCGGCTCTAGGCTATGCGGGTATCCGCGTGGCCGGACGCACGGAGGACCCCTTCGTCAGGTATGCCGCGGGAGGTGTGACGACCTGGATCACCGCACAGGCGGTGATCAACATCGGTGCGGTGCTCGGTCTGCTGCCGATCGCCGGCGTCCCGCTCCCACTGTTCTCCTACGGAGGATCCGCCCTGCTGCCGACCATGTTCGCCATCGGGCTGCTGATCGCCTTCGCGCGCGACGAACCCGGTGCGCGGGCGGCGCTTGCGCTGCGGCAACCTCGCTTTGGTAGAAAGCGGGCGGGAGGCTCCCGGTCCGACCGGGGGCCTCGGAGATGGAACACGATGCGACGGCGTGCCTCGAAGGCGCGCTCGTCCGGAGAGCGGTGAATTTCGGTGCATGTCGTACTCGCTGGTGGGGGGACCGCCGGCCACATCGAGCCCGCGCTCGCCCTCGCGGACGCCCTGCGCAGGCAGGACCCGACCGTGGGGATCACGGCCCTGGGCACGGAGCGCGGCCTGGAGACCCGGCTCGTACCCGAGCGGGGCTATGAACTCGCGCTGATCCCCGCGGTCCCCCTGCCGCGCAAGCCGACCCCCGAGCTGATCACCGTTCCCGGGCGGCTGCGCGGCACGATCAAGGCGGCCGAGCAGATCCTCGAGCGCACCAAGGCGGATGCCGTCGTCGGCTTCGGCGGCTATGTGGCGCTGCCCGGCTACCTGGCCGCCAAGCGCCTCGGCGTGCCGATCGTGATCCACGAGGCCAACGCGCGGCCCGGCCTGGCCAACAAGATCGGCTCGCGGTACGCGGCCCAGGTCGCCGTCTCCACGCCGGACAGCAAGCTGCGCGGCGCCCGTTACATCGGTATCCCGCTGCGCCGCTCCATCGCCACCCTGGACCGTGCCGCCGTGCGTCCGGAGGCCCGCGCCGCGTTCGGACTCGACCCGAACCTGCCGACGCTGCTGGTCTCCGGCGGTTCGCAGGGCGCCCGCCGTCTCAACGAGGTGGTTCAGCAGGTCGCCCCGTACCTCCAGCAGTCCGGTATCCAGATCCTGCACGCGGTCGGTCCGAAGAACGAACTGCCGCAGGTGCACCATATGCCGGGGATGCCGCCCTACATCCCGGTACCGTACGTGGACCGGATGGACCTCGCGTACGCCGCGGCCGACATGATGCTCTGCCGCGCGGGCGCGATGACCGTCGCCGAGCTGTCCGCCGTCGGGCTCCCGGCCGCCTACGTCCCGCTGCCGATCGGCAACGGCGAGCAGCGGCTGAACGCCCAGCCGGTGGTCAAGGCCGGCGGCGGACTGCTGGTCGACGACGCGGAGCTGACGCCCGAGTGGGTCCAGCAGAACGTGCTGCCCGTGCTCGCCGATCCGCACCGGCTGTATCAGATGTCCCGTGCCGCCAGCGAGTTCGGCCGCCGGGACGCCGACGAGCTGCTCGTCGGCATGGTGTACGAGGCGATCGCCTCGGCACGGGCCGCCCGCTGACCACGGGTACGTGCGGGGCGAGTGAGCCGAAGGGGCGCCTGAGCGCCCCGGGGGCGTATCGAGCCAGGAAAGAGAGGGCGCGTGGCCGGACCGACGACCGCCGAGCGCGGCAAGCGGCAGCAGCGTGAGTCCGGCCCGCCCTTGCCGCCCCGTCTCGGGCGGCTGCGCCGTCTTCGTATGCTCATCGTCCTATTGATTCTGCTGGTGTTGACGGGCGGCGCCTCCATCTGGCTGCTGTACGGCTCCCCGTGGCTGCGCGTGCAGCGGGTCTCCGTCTCCGGGACGCGGGTGCTGACCCCGGCGCAGGTGCGTGAGGCGGCCGGCGTGCGGCCCGGCACGCCGCTGATCTCTCTCGACACCGATGCGATCGAGGCGCGTCTGCGCCGGAGGCTGCCCCGGATCGACACGGTGGACGCCGGCCGTTCCTGGCCCCATGGAATCGCACTGAAAGTGACCGAACGCACTCCGGTCCTCCTCGTCCGGGACGGTGCGAAGTACGTCGAAGTGGACCGGGAGGGCGTGCGGTTCGCCACGGTGACGCAGGCCCCGAAGGGGGTCCCCGCCCTGGACCTCGCGCCGCTCCCGTCCACCGGCCCTCAGCGCTTCGGCACCGACCGGCTGGTGCGCGAGGCGGTCCGCGTGGCGCAGGCCGTCCCGGCCGCCGTCGCCCGGGACACCCGCACCGTCAAGGTCCGTACCTACGACTCCATCTCGCTGGAGTTGGGCGACGGCCGGACCGTGCTGTGGGGCAGCGGCGAGAAGGGCCGCGCGAAGGCGGCGACGCTGACGGCGCTGATGAAAGCCGCGCCCCGGGCCAGGCACTTCGACGTCAGTGTCCCCACCGCCCCTGCGTCATCCGGGAGTTGACGCACGTCCGCGCAGGCCAGCACCCTGGTTGGTCACTGCTACGGCTGATCACATAGGGTGAAAAGAAAAACGGGAGGTTCGGCGTGTTCGTTGAACGCGCGCCACTTGTCGACTTAGTGTCCTGTTCGGAAGAGTCCAAGGAACAGACGCACTGGTAACCCTAAACTTCAGGGTGAGGGTTCGGGTCGGCGTTCGGACCGTCCCATTCGGCATCTGCCGTCGGACCGCGGGGACCCGCGGGGCGACGGCGACGTAATTCGAGGCGAGAGGCCTTCGACGTGGCAGCACCGCAGAACTACCTCGCAGTCATCAAGGTCATCGGTGTCGGCGGCGGTGGTGTCAATGCCATCAACCGGATGATCGAGGTCGGTCTCAAGGGCGTCGAGTTCATCGCCATCAACACCGACGCGCAGGCGCTGTTGATGAGCGACGCCGACGTCAAGCTCGACGTCGGCCGCGAACTCACCCGCGGACTCGGCGCCGGCGCCAACCCGGCCGTCGGCCGCAAGGCCGCCGAGGATCACCGCGAGGAGATCGAGGAGGTCCTCAAGGGGGCCGACATGGTCTTCGTGACGGCTGGTGAAGGCGGCGGCACCGGCACCGGCGGCGCGCCCGTCGTGGCCAACATCGCGCGCTCCCTCGGCGCCCTCACCATCGGTGTGGTCACGCGCCCGTTCACCTTCGAGGGACGCCGCCGCGCCAACCAGGCCGAGGACGGCATCGCCGAGCTGCGCGAAGAGGTGGACACCCTCATCGTCATCCCGAACGACCGGCTGCTGTCCATCTCGGACCGCCAGGTCTCCGTCCTCGACGCCTTCAAGTCCGCGGACCAGGTCCTGCTCTCCGGTGTCCAGGGCATCACCGACCTGATCACCACCCCCGGCCTGATCAACCTGGACTTCGCCGACGTCAAGTCCGTGATGTCGGAGGCCGGTTCGGCCCTCATGGGCATCGGCTCCGCCCGCGGCGACGACCGCGCGGTGGCCGCGGCCGAGATGGCGATCTCCTCGCCGCTGCTGGAGGCGTCCATCGATGGTGCGCGCGGCGTCCTCCTGTCCATCTCCGGCGGCTCCGACCTGGGCCTCTTCGAGATCAACGAGGCCGCCCAGCTGGTGAGCGAGGCCGCGCACCCCGAGGCCAACATCATCTTCGGCGCCGTGATCGACGACGCCCTCGGCGACGAGGTGCGGGTCACCGTGATCGCCGCCGGCTTCGACGGCGGCCAGCCGCCGGCCAAGCGGGAGAACGTGCTCGGCTCGTCCTCGGTACGGCGCGAGGAGCCGGCGCCGGCGCGTCCCGTCGAGAGCCGTCCGTCCTTCGGCTCGCTCGGCAGCGTCACGCCGAAGGAGATGCCGGAGCCCGCCCCGGAGCCGGTGAGCGAGCTGCCCATCACCCCGCCGCCGATCCCGCCGTCCCGGACCTACTCGGACAGCGCGGCCGAGGAGCTGGACGTACCGGACTTCCTCAAGTGATAGGACAGCGCGACACCGAGAGCGGCGCGCATTTCGCCTTCACCGACCGGTGGGGCGGGGTGAGCGCCGCTCCGTACGAGGAGCTCAATCTCGGCGGCGCGGTCGGCGACGATCCCGAGGCCGTCCGCGGCAACCGGGAACTGGCCGCGAAGTCCCTGGGGCTCGATCCCGCCCGGGTGGTCTGGATGAACCAGGTGCACGGCCGGGACGTCGCCGTGGTCGACGAGCCGTGGGGCGCAACGCCGGTGCCCGAGGTCGACGCGGTCGTCACCGCCCGGCGCGGTCTCGCGCTCGCCGTGCTCACCGCCGACTGCACGCCCGTCCTGCTCGCCGACCCCGTCGCCGGGATCGTGGCCGCCGCCCACGCGGGCCGGCCCGGCATGGTGGCGGGGGTGGTCCCCGCCGCCGTCCGCGCGATGATGGACCTGGGCGCCGAGCCGTCCCGGATCGTCGCCCGCACGGGACCCGCGGTCTGCGGCCGGTGCTACGAGGTGCCGGCCACGATGCGCGCCGAGGTGTCCGCCGTCGAGCCGGCGGCGCACGCCGAGACGAGCTGGGGTACTCCCGCGGTCGATGTGACCGCCGGCGTGCACGCGCAGCTCGAACGGCTCGGGGTGCGCGACCGGGCGCAGTCGCCGGTGTGCACGCGCGAGTCGGGCGACCACTTCTCGTACCGCCGCGACCGGACCACGGGCCGGCTCGCGGGCTATGTCTGGCTGGACTGATGGGGCATGACGGACCGTAAGCAGCAAATCTCCGCAAACCTCGCGAAGGTCGAGGAGCGCATCGCGGCCGCCTGTCGGGCCGCCGGGCGCGAGCGGGAGGAGGTGACCCTGATCGTGGTCACCAAGACCTATCCCGCCGAAGATGTGCGGATTCTCTCGGAACTCGGTGTGCGTGACGTGGCCGAGAACCGTGACCAGGACGCGGCGCCCAAGGCGGCGGCATGTTCGGATCTGCCGCTCACCTGGCATTTTGTCGGTCAGTTGCAGACCAATAAGGTGCGATCCGTGGTCGGTTATGCAGGTGTTGTGCAGTCCGTCGATCGTTCGCGGCTCGTCACGGCGCTGTCGAAGGAGGCCGTGCGCGTCGGGCGCGAGGTCGGCTGCCTCATCCAGGTCGCGCTGGACGCGGGCGAGGGCGGGCGAGGGGAGCGGGGAGGCGTGGCGCCCGGGGGAATCGAAGAGTTGGGCGACCTCGTCGCGGGCGCCCCGGGGCTGCGGCTGGACGGACTGATGACCGTCGCGCCGCTCACCGGGGAGTATGCGGGGCGTCAACAGGCGGCGTTCGAGCGGTTGATGGATTTGTCGACCGACCTGCGCCGAGCGCATCCGGCTGCAACCATGGTCTCGGCAGGAATGAGTGCGGACCTCGAACAGGCCGTGGCCGCCGGGGCGACACATGTGCGCGTCGGCACTGCGGTACTCGGAGTCCGACCCGGGCTCGGGTAACGTCGCCAAGAAGTCGGACCACAGCAGAAAATATGGTCATTACCGCTGATACGCGGGCGACATGACCTCGTGGATCGCGGGCACTTGGCGGTCGTCAGCCGATCCACCACAGAGCGGAGGACTCAGAGCATGGCCGGCGCGATGCGCAAGATGGCGGTCTACCTCGGCCTCGTGGAGGACGATGGGTACGACGGCCGGGGATTCGACCCCGACGACGACTTCGAGCCCGAGCTCGACCCGGAACCGGAGCGGGACCGCAGACGGCACGAGCCGTCCCACTCGTCCCACCAGACGATTCAGCCCCAACGGGATGAATCGGTACGAGTGGTTCAGCCGCCGGCGCAGCGCGATCCGGTGTCCCATTCCCCTTCTCTGCCCGTGGAATCCGGGCGACCCGCCCGTATCGCTCCCGTGGCATCCATCACACAAGAACGCCAGAGCCTGGAGAAGAGCGCACCGGTGATCATGCCCAAGGTCGTGTCCGAACGAGAGCCGTACCGGATCACCACGCTTCACCCGCGGACTTACAACGAGGCCCGTACTATCGGGGAACACTTCCGTGAGGGTACGCCGGTGATCATGAATCTGACTGAGATGGATGACACAGATGCGAAGCGACTTGTCGACTTTGCTGCCGGTTTGGTGTTTGGTCTTCACGGCAGCATCGAGCGGGTGACGCAGAAGGTGTTCCTGCTGTCTCCTGCTAACGTCGATGTCACGGCGGAGGACAAGGCCCGCATCGCAGAGGGCGGGTTCTTCAACCAGAGCTGAGACGCACCACCGGAAAGAGCACGGAACAGGGGAGAGGGAAGCACGGATCATGGGCGTGTTCCTGGAGGTTGTCTACATCGCGCTGATGTGCTTCCTCGTTGTGCTGATTTTCCGGTTGGTCATGGACTACGTGTTCCAGTTCGCCCGCTCGTGGCAACCCGGCAAGGCGATGGTGGTCGTTCTGGAGGCCACCTACACTGTCACCGATCCACCGTTGAAGCTTCTGCGGCGGTTCATCCCGCCGCTGCGTCTCGGGGGCGTGGCGCTCGACCTGTCCTTCTTCGTACTGATGATCATCGTCTACATCCTGATCTCCATCGTGGGCAATCTCGCGAGGTGAATGTGGACGATACGGTCTTGCCGACTGCCGATGACTACGTTGAGGTGAAGAGATGCCGTTGACCCCCGAGGACGTGCGGAACAAGCAGTTCACGACCGTCCGCCTCCGAGAAGGCTATGACGAGGACGAGGTCGATGCCTTCCTCGACGAGGTCGAAGCCGAACTGACCCGTCTGCTCCGGGAGAACGAGGATCTGCGCGCCAAGCTGGCCGCCGCGACGCGTGCCGCCGCGCAGAACCAGCAGAACATGCGGAAGCCTCCGGAGCCGCAGGACCAGCAGCAGGGGATGCCTCAGCAAGGGATGCCTCCGCAGGGGATGCCTCCGCAGGGGATGCGCGGTCCGGGTGCTCCCGTACCCGCCGGGATATCGGGTCCGCCGCAGCAGCAGATGGGTGGCCCCATGGGTGGCCCGCCCCAGCTGCCGAGCGGTGCCCCGCAGCTGCCTGCCGGCCCCGGCGGCGGTCAGGGAGGTCCCCAGGGGCCCGGTCCGATGGGCCAGGGTCCGATGGGCCAGGGGCCGATGGGTCAAGGCCCGATGGGCCAGGGGCCGATGGGTCAAGGCCCGATGGGCCAGGGGCCGATGGGCCAGGGGCCGATGGGTCAGGGGCAGATGGGGGGCCAGCCCCCGATGCAGCAGCAGATGGGTGGCCCCATGGGCGGTCCGATGGGCGGCCCCATGGGCGGTCCGGGCATGCCCGGTCAGGGTCCTGGCGGCGACAGCGCCGCACGTGTCCTCTCGCTGGCCCAGCAGACCGCGGACCAGGCGATCGCCGAGGCCCGCTCCGAGGCCAACAAGATCGTCGGCGAGGCCCGCAGCCGTGCCGAGGGTCTGGAGCGCGACGCCCGCGCCAAGGCCGACGCCCTGGAGCGGGACGCCCAGGAGAAGCACCGCGTCGCGATGGGCTCCCTGGAGTCCGCCCGCGCCACGCTGGAGCGCAAGGTCGAGGATCTGCGCGGCTTCGAGCGCGAGTACCGCACCCGTCTGAAGTCCTACCTGGAGTCGCAGCTGCGCCAGCTGGAGACCCAGGCCGACGACTCGCTGGCCCCGCCGCGCACCCCGGCCGCGGCGTCCCTGCCGTCGCCGTCGGCGCCGTCGATGGCTCCGGCGGGCGCGAGCGCCCCGTCGTACGGCGGCAACCAGACGATGGGCGGTGCGCCGGCTCCCTCCGCTCCGTCCTACGGCGGTCAGCAGCAGATGTCCCCGGCGATGACCCAGCCGATGGCGCCGGTGCGTCCCCAGGGCCCGTCGCCGATGGGCCAGGCTCCCTCGCCGATGCGCGGGTTCCTCATCGACGAGGACGACAACTGACGTTCAGGAGTCAGCCGTAGGTGTCGGCAGCCTTTCAGGGCGGGGCCCCGGATCGAGTGATCCGGGGCCCCGCCCTTGTGCTGCGCGCGTTCGGGGTCATTGCCCCGTGTGTTCGGCTGGGGGAGCGGCTGTGCGTGCGTACGCAACGCCGAAGGCCCGGGCCCGCCGGAGAATTCCGGCGGGCCCGGGCCTTCGTGCCGGCCGCTACGCCTTGCGCAGGCGGAAACTGAGGCTCAGGGAGTCGTCGGTGAACGGCTCGCCGTAGGTGTCGTCCGCCTCGCCCTGGACGAAGTCCGTGGCGAGAACCTCGTCCGCGATCAGTTCCGAGTGCTCGGCCAGGGCCGCGATGACCGCCGGGTCCGTCGAGGTCCAGCGGAGCGCGATGCGATCGGCGACGTCCAGGCCGCTGTTCTTGCGGGCCTCCTGGATCAGCCGGATCGCGTCCCGGGCGAGGCCGGCCTGGCGCAGCTTCTCGGTGATCTCCAGGTCGAGCGCGACCGTCGCGCCGGAGTCGGACGCCACCGACCAGCCCTCGCGCGGGGTCTCCGTGATGATCACCTCGTCGGGAGCGAGGGTGACCGTCTCACCGTCGACCTCCACCGCGGCCGTGCCCTCGCGCAGCGCCAGGGACAGCGCCGCGGCGTCGGCGTCGGCGATCGCCTTGGCCACGTCCTGGACGCGCTTGCCGAAGCGCTTGCCGAGCGCGCGGAAGTTCGCCTTCGCCGTCGTGTCGACCAGGCTGCCGCCGACCTCGCTCAGTGAGGCGAGGCCCTCGACGTTCAGCTCCTCGGTGATCTGCGAGTGCAGCTCCCGGTCCAGCGTCTCGAAGCCGGCCGCCGCGACCAGCGCGCGGGACAGCGGCTGACGCGTCTTGACACCCGACTCCGCGCGCGTGGCCCGGCCCAGCTCGACGAGCCGGCGCACCAGCACCATCTGCTGCGACAGCTCCGGGTCGATCGCGGACAGGTTCGTCTCGGGCCAGGTGGCCAGATGCACCGACTCCGGGGCGCCCGGGGTCACCGGCACGATCAGGTCCTGCCAGACCCGCTCGGTGATGAACGGAGTGATCGGGGCCATCAGCTTCGTGACCGTCTCGAGGACCTCGTGCAGGGTGCGCAGCGCTGCCTTGTCGCCCTGCCAGAAGCGGCGGCGGGAGCGGCGGACGTACCAGTTCGACAGGTCGTCGACGAACGCCGACAGCAGCTTGCCGGCGCGCTGGGTGTCGTACCCCTCCAGGGCCTCGGTCACCTGGTCGGTGAGCGCGTGCAGTTCGGACAGCAGCCAGCGGTCCAGGACCGGGCGGTCGGCCGGGGCCGGGTCGGCCTCGCCGGGCGCCCAGCCCGCCGTACGGGCGTACAGCGCCTGGAAGGCGACCGTGTTCCAGTACGTCAGCAGCGTCTTGCGGACGACCTCCTGGATCGTGCCGTGGCCCACGCGGCGGGCCGCCCAGGGGGAGCCGCCGGCGGCCATGAACCAGCGGACCGCGTCGGCGCCGTGCTGGTCCATGAGCGGGATCGGCTGCAGGATGTTGCCCAGGTGCTTGGACATCTTGCGGCCGTCCTCGGCGAGGATGTGGCCGAGGCACACCACGTTCTCGTACGAGGACTTGTCGAAGACCAGCGTGCCGACCGCCATCAGCGTGTAGAACCAGCCGCGGGTCTGGTCGATCGCCTCGGAGATGAACTGCGCCGGGTAGCGGCTCTCGAACAGCTCCTTGTTCTTGTACGGGTAGCCCCACTGCGCGAACGGCATCGAGCCCGAGTCGTACCAGGCGTCGATGACCTCCGGCACGCGCGTGGCGGTGCTGCCGCACTGGGGGCAGCCGAAGGTGACCTCGTCGATGAACGGACGGTGCGGGTCGAGGCCGGACTGGTCGGTGCCGGTCAGCTCGGTCAGCTCCGCCCGGGAGCCGACGCAGGTGAGGTGGTCGTCCTCGCAGCGCCAGATCGGCAGCGGGGTGCCCCAGTAGCGGTTGCGGGACAGCGCCCAGTCGACGTTGTTGTTCAGCCAGTCGCCGAAGCGGCCGTGCTTGACCGTCTCCGGGAACCAGTTGGTCCTCTCGTTCTCCTGGATGAGGCGGTCCTTGATCGCCGTCGTGCGGATGTACCAGGAGGGCTGCGCGTAGTAGAGGAGCGCGGTGTGGCAGCGCCAGCAGTGCGGGTAGCTGTGCTCGTACGGGATGTGCTTGAAGAGCAGACCGCGCTGCTGGAGGTCCGCGGTGAGCTTTTCGTCCGCCTTCTTGAAGAAGACGCCGCCGACCAGCGGGACGTCCTCCTCGAAGGTGCCGTCGGGACGGACGGGGTTGACCACCGGCAGGCCGTAGGCGCGGCAGACCTTGAGGTCGTCCTCGCCGAAGGCGGGGGCCTGGTGGACCAGACCCGTGCCGTCCTCGGTGGTCACGTACTCGGCGTTGACCACGTAGTGGGCGGGCGCGGGGAACTCCACCAGCTCGAACGGACGTTGATACGTCCAGCGCTCCATCTCGGCGCCGGTGAAGGTCTCGCCCGTGGTCTCCCAGCCCTCGCCGAGCGCCTTGCCGACGAGCGGTTCGGCGACGACGAGCTTCTCCGCGCCGTCCGTACCCTTCGTCGCGACGACGTAGGTGACCTCGGGGTGCACGGCGACCGCGGTGTTGGAGACCAGCGTCCACGGGGTCGTCGTCCACACCAGGAGCGCGGCCTGCCCGGCGAGCGGACCGGAGGTGAGCGGGAAACGGACATAGACCGACGGGTCGACGACCGTCTCGTAGCCCTGCGCCAGCTCGTGGTCCGACAGCCCGGTACCGCAGCGGGGGCACCAGGGGGCGACGCGGTGGTTCTGGACCAGCAGCCCCTTGTCGAAGATCTCCTTCAGGGACCACCAGACCGACTCCACGTACTCGGGGTCCATCGTCCAGTAGGCGTCGTCCAGATCGACCCAGTAGCCCATGCGGGTCGTCAGCTCGGCGAAGGCGTCGGTGTGGCGGGACACCGACTCGCGGCACTTGGCGTTGAACGCGGCGATGCCGTACGCCTCGATGTCCTGCTTGCCGTTGAAACCGAGTTCCTTCTCGACCGCCAGCTCCACCGGGAGGCCGTGGCAGTCCCAGCCGGCCTTGCGGCCCACGTGGTACCCGCGCATGGTGCGGAAGCGCGGGAAGACGTCCTTGAAGACACGGGCCTCGATGTGGTGGGCACCCGGCATGCCGTTCGCCGTGGGCGGGCCCTCGTAGAACACCCATTCGGGGCGGCCCTCGGACTGCTCCAGGCTCTTGGCAAAGATCTTCTGCTCGCGCCAGAAGTCGAGCACGGCGTGCTCGAGTGCGGGCAGGTCGACCTGGGCGGGCACCTGGCGGTACTGCGTCATGGATCTTCCTCCGGCGGACGTGCTGCCTTCCGTCGGAGGGACGAGAGCCGGGAATTCGGTGAATTCTCCGTACGCCGTGTGCGGCGCGCTCCCGCGGTACCACCCTCCTTGGCCCTCCGGCGCGTCCTGCGCTCCGGTGAGCCCCCTCATTGGGCTCGCGATGCCGGTTCTACCGGCCTTGGCGGTCCGTGGGCGAAACCCACTGGCCAAGGCTTTCTTCCGGCGGCTCCGGGGTGATCTTCACGTCGCGCTCACCCCCGGGCTCCCACCGTCCCCGGGTCGCTCTGGGCTGCGTACGCCGCTACTCGTCCCCATCCACGCTTTTCGCTCCGCCCAGTGTACGGCGCCGCACGCACGGCGGCCGACCGGTTTTCCTCCTTCCGGGCCGGGGGCCGCCGGGGCGGTGGATGACCTGAATGGCGAGGCGCGGGTATCCGGATCCCGGGGTGCCGGTCCCGGCGGATTACCGGGCGGAGAGCTGGGCACAACGGATGCAGGCTCGTCACGTGGCACGCGCGTGGAGGGCGAATCGCTGGCGTGCCCCGTTGCCGCGGGCCAGAAGTCGATTTATCGTCCCAGCACGATTCGCGCGCGAAATCACACTGTGTGAAGGGGCCGCGGCCATGGTGGCGAAAAAGACCGCCGTACAGCATCCGGTATCCGGCACACCCACAGCTGTGACTGCCTCCGGCGGGGTGGCGGCCAGGGATGTGAACGGCACGGAGAACACCCACAGCGCCTCGGCGAGGCGGACGGCCAGACCGGTGAAGGCGCTGCGTGCGGCTGCCGCCGGGGCCGGGCGCGGGAAGGCGGCCGCGACCCCGGTGATCACCGGGAGGGCGACGGCCGGGAAAAGGCCGACGGCCGGGCGGACGGCCGCCGGGGCAACGGCTCGCACTGAGGCGGCGGGCATCGCGGAGAGGGCTTCGGCGGCGGGGGCCGCCGGGACACCGGCCACGGCCACGGCCCTCGTCCACGGGGCCGCCGCCGGGAAGACCGCAGGCATGAGAACGGGCACGACGAAGCAGGGCACCGCCCAGCGGGGCGCCACGACGGCCGCCCGCGGGACGACCGCCCGGAGGAAGACCGCCGGGGGGACGGCCGCCGACGGGACGGTCGTCGAGGGGGTCGCCCCGGAGAAGGCGTCCGCGGGGGCGGCCGAGGAGACGGCCGTCAGGGACGCGGGGGTCGAGGAGGCGGCCGGAAAGGGGGCGGCCACGAGGAGAGCGGCGGTCAAGGAGACGGCGGTCAAGAAGGCGGCGGTCAAGAAGGCGGCCGTCACGACCGGGGTCGGCAAGAGGGCGGCGGCCGGGGAGGCGGTGCCCGACAAGGCGGCGGACCGAAAGGCCGTGGCCCGGAAGACCGCGGCCGGGAAGACGGCCGTCACCGGGACGGCCACCACGGAGACGGCTGCGAAGACGGCGGTCGGGAAGGCGGCCGGGAAGGCGGTCGCCAAGGGGACCGGCGCCTCGGAGGCGCGCGCCGGGAAGCTCGTGTCCGGGACCGAGAAGGCCGGGACCGGGAAAGCGCCTTCCTCGAAGGCGGCGGCCGGGCGCGCGGTCACCGCGCGGACGACCGCCGGGAAGACCGCCCCTCCGAAGGGGACGACCGCCGGGAAGTCCTCCGTCACCGGGAAGGAGGCGGCGGCCGAGAAGGCGGCTCCCCCCACCCGGGCGGCGGGGGAGAAGGGCGGTCCCGAGCGACCGGCGGCGCGGAAGGCCGCGGCCCGTAAGAAGGCGGCGGCGTCCGGCACGGTCACCAGGAAGGCGGCGGGCAAGACCGTCGCCGAGAGGGCGGCGACGGGCGCCGCCACCACGAGGGCGGCGGTCAGGACGGCCGCCACCGGGAGGGCGGCGGCCAAGGCGGCCGTCACCGGGAAGACGGCCCCGGCCGGGGCCGCCGCCGGTAAGAGCGCCGCTGTGCAGGGCGGCGCCGCGAAGGGCACCTCCACACCGAGTGCGGCCAGGAAGAGCACGGCCAAGAAGGCGCGCGCTGGCAAGGCCGCGGAGCAGACGGGAGCCACGACGGTGGTTGCGAAGAAGACTCCTGGCACGGCCACGGCGGCGACGACCCCCACGGCGGTCCCCAAGGCGCGGATCGCCGCGGTCGAACCCGGCGAACTGGCGGTGCGTCCCGGCGAGGCCCCGTGGACCCCCGAGGAGGTCGCCCAGGCACGCGCGGAGCTCGAGACCGACGCGGCGCGCCTGAGCGGCGAGATCGAGGCGTCGGAGCAGGCGCTGGTCGGCCTGATGCGCGACTCCGGGGACGGCGCCGGCGACGACCAGGCCGACACCGGTGCCAAGAACATCACGCGCGAGCACGAGATGGCGCTCGCCGCCAACGCGCGCGAGATGCTCGAACAGACCGAACGCGCGCTGGACCGCCTCGAGTCCGGCACCTACGGCCTGTGCGAGAACTGCGGCGACCCCATCGGCAAGGCCCGTATGCAGGCGTTTCCCCGCGCCACGCTGTGCGTGGAGTGCAAGCAGAAGCAGGAACGCCGCTGATCGCGCCCTCCTGGACGACAGCTCCGGCGGGGTCGTGCCGTAGTCTCGTCCTCAGTCAGGAACCTAGGTCGAGGGACTCACGTGGCAGAGGCGGAGCGCATCATCGGTACGCCGGACAACCCAGACGCGGCGGGGGCCGGGCCCGAGCGGTCCGGCGCACGGGCCCTGTCCGGTGAGCGACCCGTCCCGGACCCCGCGGGCGCGCCCGAAGGAGCCACGGCGCAGGGGGCCGACGCCGACCAGGCCCCCAGGGGCAGGCGCCGGATGGCGGTCCTGTTCGCGGTCGCCGCCATCGCCTACGCCCTCGACCTGGTCAGCAAACTGATCGTGGTCGCGAAGCTGGAGCACCACACGCCGATCCAGATCATCGGGGACTGGCTGCGGCTGGAGGCGATCCGTAACGCGGGCGCCGCCTTCGGCTTCGGCCAGGCCTACACCGTGATCTTCACCGTGATCGCCGCCGCCGTGATCGTGGTGATCGCCCGTCTCGCCCGCAAGCTCTACAGCCTGCCCTGGGCGATCGCGCTCGGCCTGCTGCTCGGCGGCGCCCTCGGCAACCTCACCGACCGGATCTTCCGCTCGCCGGGCCTCTTCAAGGGCGCGGTGGTCGACTTCATCGCGCCCAAGGGCTTCGCCGTCTTCAATCTGGCCGACTCGGCGATCGTCTGCGGCGGCATCCTGATCGTGCTGCTGTCCTTCCGCGGCCTGGACCCGGACGGAACGGTCCACAAGGACTGACCGCCCGGGACTCTCGTACGGCGTTGTCGGACCCGTCCGGCATACTCGACGGGGTGAGCACCCTTCCCGAGATCCGTACCCTGCCCGTGCCCGACGGCCTGGAGGGCGAGCGCGTCGACGCCGCCATCTCCCGCATGTTCGGCTTCTCCCGTACGAAGGCCGCGGAGCTGGCCGCGGCGGGCAAGGTTCAGGTCGACGGCACCGTGGTCGGCAAGTCGGAACGGGTGCACGGCGGTGCCTGGCTCGAGGTGGAGATGCCGCAGGCGCCCGCGCCGGTGCAGGTGGTCGCCGAGCCGGTCGAGGGCATGGAGATCGTGCACGACGACGAGGACGTGGTCGTCATCGTCAAGCCGATCGGCGTGGCCGCGCACCCGTCGCCCGGCTGGTCGGGCCCGACCGTGATCGGCGGCCTCGCCGCCGCCGGCTACCGCATCTCGACCTCCGGCGCCGCCGAGCGCCAGGGCATCGTGCACCGCCTCGACGTCGGCACTTCCGGCCTGATGGTGGTGGCCAAGTCGGAGCGCGCGTACACGTCGCTGAAGCGCCAGTTCAAGGAGCGCACGGTCGACAAGCGCTACCACACGCTCGTCCAGGGCCACCCCGACCCGACCAGCGGCACCATCGACGCGCCCATCGGCCGCCACCCGAACCACGACTACAAGTGGGCGGTCACGGCCGACGGCAAGCCCTCCGTCACGCACTACGACCTGATCGAGGCGTTCCGCTCGGCCTCCCTGCTCGACGTCAAGCTGGAGACCGGGCGCACCCACCAGATCCGGGTCCACATGGCCGCACACCGTCACCCCTGCGTCGGCGACCTGACCTACGGCGCGGATCCCACGATCGCCCAGCGGCTCGGCCTGACCCGGCAGTGGCTGCACGCGGTGCGCCTCGGCTTCGAGCACCCGGCGGACGGACAGTGGGTGGAGTTCCAGAGCGCCTACCCCGCCGACCTGCAGAAGGCGCTGGACAAGGTCCGTGAGGAGAGCTGGGCATGACCGCCGTGTTCGTGGTGCGGCTCGCCGAGGACCCCGCCGACCGCGAGGCGTGCTTCGCGGTCCGCAAGGAGGTCTTCGTCCGCGAGCAGGGCGTCCCCGAGGACATCGAGTACGACGCGTACGACGCGGACGCCGTGCACGTGCTCGCGATACGGCAGGACGGGGTGCCGCTCGGCACGGGCCGGCTGCTGTACGGCGAGCAGGCCGCGGCGAAGAACGGCGGCGACCCGTTGGTGGGCTCCCTGGGACGGCTCGCCGTCACCCGGGAGGCACGCGGTCTGGGCGTCGGCGCGGCGCTGGTGCGGGCGATCGAGGACGCGGCACGCGCGCGGGGGCTGACCGCGGTGGACCTGCACGCGCAGACCCAGGCCCTGGGCTTCTACGAACGGCTCGGCTACACGGCGTACGGCCCGGAGTTCCCCGACGCCGGGATACCCCACCGGGCGATGCGGCGCCCCGTGTGACCTCTGGCGCCGGGGCGCCGGCCGGAGCGACCTGGCAGGCCGGAGGTCCGCCGTGTGAACGCTGAACAGGCTGACACCGCCGCACCGCCCGGCGCCGGCCGCGGTGACCCGCCCGGGAGTCCGGCGGAAGACAACCACCCGTCCGCTCCCCGGCTTTGTACGATCGGATCATGGCACGCAATGTGGTGATCAGCGGTGGCGGTACGGGAATCGGGCTCGCGGCGGCACGGGCGTTCGCCGCGGACGGTGACCGGGTGTTGCTCATCGGCCGGCGGGCGGAGGTGCTGGAGAGGGCGGAGGTGCCCGGGGCGCTCGTCCACGCGGCCGATCTGAGCGATCCCGACGCCGTGCGCGGGGTCGCCGAGTTCGTGGCCGCCGAACTGGGCACCGTGGACGTCCTCGTCAACAACGCGGGCGGCAACGGACGGCTGGAGCCCAGGGTCGACACCGAGGACCGGCTCGAAGCCGTCGCGCACTCCTGGACCGTCAACTTCCGGCTGAACGTGCTGACCGCGGCCCTGCTCACGGAGGCGCTGCGGGACCGGCTCGCCTCGCCCGGCGGGCGTGTGCTGTTCCTCAGCTCCATCGCCGCCTACCGGGGCTCCGGCAGCGCGGAGTATGCCGCGTCCAAGGCCGCGCTGCACCCGTACGCCTTCGATCTGGCCCGGCAGCTCGGGCCGCGCGGCATCACGGTGAACGTGGTCGCGCCCGGCTACATCGAGGACACCGGGTTCTTCGCCGAGCCGCTGGACGCGGCGCGGCGCGACGAGCGCATCGCGGAGACGTCGACCGGGCGCGCCGGCACGCCCGGCGACATCGCCCAGACCCTGCACTGGCTGGCGTCCCCCGGCGCCGGGCACATCACCGCGCAGGTGATCCAGGTCAACGGCGGCGCCGAGCGGGGGCGCTGACGGGCCCGGGACGCGGCCCCGGCGGGTCCGCGAGGACGCGCAGGCCGTGCGGCCGTGTCCCGGACCGCCCTGCGAACCCGCTGTTCACAGCGTTGTCCGTGCCTGCTGGCACCATGGGCTCATGAACATCATCCTCTTCCACTCGACGTACGGACCGCGGCCCGCGGTCAGGGCCGCCGCCGACCGGCTCCGGTCCGCCGGGCACGAGGTGTGGACCCCCGACCTGTTCGAGGGCCGCACCTTCGAGACGGTCGAGGAGGGCATGGCCTTCAAGGACGAGATCGGCAAGGAGGAACTGCTCAAGCGGGCCGTGCTGGCCGCCGCCCCGTACTCGGAGCGGGGCCTGGTGTACGCCGGGTTCTCGCTCGGCGCGTCCATCGCGCAGACCCTGGCGCTCGGCGACGAGAACGCGCGCGGACTTCTGCTGCTGCACGGCACGTCGGACATCGCGGCGAGTGCCTCGGTGGACGAGCTGCCGGTCCAGTTGCACGTCGCCGAGCCGGACCCGTTCGAGACGGACGACTGGCTGAGCGCGTGGTATCTGCAGATGGGCAGAGCGGGCGCGGACGTCGAGATCTACCGCTACGCGGGCGCCGGCCACCTCTACACCGACCCCGGGCTGCCGGACTACGACGCCGAGGCCGCCGAGGCCACCTGGCGGGTGGCGCTCGGCTTCCTCGACAGTCTGTAGGGCGCGGCTACACCGGGTCGTAGGTGCGCTCGACCTTCTGCGTGCCGGTGCGGGTGCGGTACGAACGCTCCCACGACGAGCTCGCGTCGGCGTCGGTGCGGTCGGACAGGACGTGGTAGTCCATCTGCGCCCGGTCGGCGGTGATGTCCAGGACGCCGTAGCCGTGCCGGTCGGTGTCGACCCACTGCACGTGCCGGTTGGCGGCGCGGATGACCGGCGAGGCGATCGCGGAGACGGTGCCCTCGGGGACCTTCACGATGTCGTCGAGGTTGTCCGAGGTGACGGAGGTGACCACGAACTCGGTGGCCGCCGACGCCGACAGCGGGTAGGTGCCCGCGTCCACCGGCACGTCGTTCGCCCATGCCATGTGGATGTCACCGGTCAGGAAGACGGTGTTGCCGATCGCGTGGGAGCGCAGGTGGTCCAGCAGCTCGCGGCGGTCGTCGGTGTAGCCGTCCCACTGGTCGGTGTTGACGGCTATGCCGTCCCGCGGCAGCCCGAGCAGCTTGGCGAGCGGCTTGAGCAGGTCGGCGGAGAGGGAGCCGACGACGAACGGCGCGATCATCACGGAGTTGCCGACCAGTCGCCACGTGGTGTCGGAGGCCTTCAGCCCCGCCTTCAGCCAGTCGAGCTGCGCCCGCCCGGTGAGCGTACGGTTCGGGTCGTCGACCGAGCCGCTGGTGCCGGACACCTGCTGGGAGCGGAAGGAGCGCAGGTCCAGCAGGGACAGCTCGGCGAGCTTGCCGAAGCGCAGCCGCCGGTAGGTGGTGCCTGCGATGGCCGGGCGGACCGGCATCCACTCGAAGTAGGCCTGCCGCGCGGCGGCCTGACGGGCCGACCAGGTGCCTTCCGCGCCCTCGGTGTGGTTGACCGCGCCGCCCGACCAGGCGTTGTCGGCGAACTCGTGGTCGTCCCAGATCGCGATGACCGGCGCCTTCAGGTGCAGGGCCTGCAGGTCGGGGTCGGTCTTGTACGTGGCGTGCCGGATACGGTAGTCGGCCAGCGTGATGATCTCGTGGGCGGGCGCGTGCGGGCGGACGACCGTGCCCCGCGTCCCGTACTCGCCGGACTTGTACTCGTAGATGTAGTCGCCGAGGTGCAGCCACGCGTCGAGGTCGTTGCGGGCGGCGAGGTGGCGGTAGGCGGAGAAGTGGCCCGCCTCCCAGTTGGCGCAGGAGACCACGCCGAAGCGCAGGCCGGAGACGTTCGCGTCCACCGCCGGTGCGGTGCGGGTGCGGGCCACCGGGGAGTCGGTGCCGCCGGCGGAGAAACGGAACCAGTAGTCGGTGGCCGGTCGCAGGCCGCGGATGTCGGCCTTGACGGTGTGGTCGGAGGCGGCTGTCGCGGTGGTGGACCCCTTGGCCACGATGCTGGTGAACGCCTTGTCCCGGGCGACGACCCAGCCGACCTCGGTGTCGGGGCCGAGCCCCGAGCCGGGCGTCGCCTCCGGGACCGGGGTCACCCGGGTCCACAGCAGGACGCCGTCGGGCAGCGGGTCGCCGGAGGCGACGCCGTGCAGGAAGGCGGGGGCGTCCGTGGCGGCGCGGGCCGGCAGGGCGGCGGCCAGCGGGCCTGCCAGGACGGCGGTCGCCGCCGCGGCCTTGACGACCGTACGGCGGCGGGGCGAGAGCGAGTTGAGGCCTTGGGACGCCTCGGATGATCTGTGTCGACTGGTCACGGCCCAACAGGTTACTGACCGGTAGGCGCACGAGAGCGGGCGAACTCGAAAGTTCGCCCGCTCTTCATGTGACGGCTGGATTCCCCGTCGGCGTCAGCCCTTGAGAGCCGCGTCCACCACCCTGTTGAAGTCGGCCACCGTCATGGGCGGGTTGCCCTGGCTGTCGACGGTGAGCTTCTTGCCGTCCATGACGAAGGTCGGGGTGCCGGTCACACCGTCCTTGTTGTCGTCGAAGGTCTTCGACATGGCCATCGCCCAGGCGTCGTAGGTGCCCTTCTCGACCGCGTTCCGGAACGCCGTGTTGTTCTTCAGCGCGGGAACGGTGTCCGCGACCTTGAGGAGGTAGGAGTCGTCCTTGAACTTGTCGGTCGTCTCGTCGGGGTGCCACTTCACGGAGTACAGCGCGGTCTTGTACTCGAGGAACGCCTCGGGGCTGACGTTCAGCGCGGCGCCCAGGGCGCTCAGCGCGTTCTTGGAACCCTGTCCGTTGTCATGGTCGTCGATGAACGTGGCGCCGACGTACTGGAACTTGAACTTCCCGTCGTCGATGTCCTTCTTCACGGTCGACCCGGCGGTCTGCTCGAACTGGGCGCATATGGGGCAGCGCGGGTCCTCGTAGACCTTCAGGGTCTTCTTGGCGCTGGCCTTGCCGATGACGACGGTGGTGCCGTTCGTCCCGGTGGTGTTGGCCGGGGCGACGACCTTGGCGTCCTTCAGGCCCTCCCAGTGGCTGGGCTTGTTGGACTGGACGACGGCGTAGCCTATGCCGCCGGCCGCGGCCAGCACGGCCACGACCGAGGCGGCCACGATGATCTGGCGCCTGGCCTTGTCACGCTTGACCTGGCGCTCGCGCTCCTGGCGCAGCCGGTCCCGGGCCGCCGACTTCGCCGCCTGGCTGTTCCGCTTGCTCATGAGTGATCTCCATGGGGACGCGCGCACCTGTGTGCGCGGGATGCTTGGGGGTTTTCCGTGCTCGGGGTGGTGCTCCGGCCGTCAGCCGAGAGCGGGCGAGCACGGCGGACCCCGCCGTCCCAGGGAGTGCACGAACAGACGGGTGCGGGTGGCGGCGGTGCGGTGGACGGGACGCGGCACCCGGCGGACCGGGGCGAGCCGTACCCGCGTCGCGGCGATCCCCAGCAGCAGCGGCCGGAACGTGGTCGCGACCAGCGCGCCGAGGAGCTGGGCCAGTGCCCGCTCGCCCCGGCGCAGCCAGGCGGCCGCGAGGAGACCCACGCTCACGTGGGCGGCGAGCAGCAGCCAGGCGGTCGCCGGGTCGGCGTGCGCGAGGAGCGCGCCGACCCGGTCCGTGCCGGTGCCGGTGATCTGGGTGAGCGGGGTGCCCATGGGGCCGCCGCCGCACAGGACGTCCAGGCCCACCGAGCGCAGCGGGCCGGTGACCGGGCCGCCCGCCCTGCCGTAGCAGGCGTGCTGGCCCGTGGTGAACACCGTGTCCGCGGCGAGCTCCAGCGGGATGAGCAGGGCGGCGATCCGCCCGAAGCCGCGCTCGCGGCCCGCCAGCGCGTAGGAGACGGCGAAGACGGCGGCCGCGACCACGGCCACCGTCCCCGTCGGCAGCGGGACCGCGGACAGCAGCACGTGCGACGCGGTGCTGAGCGTCACGACCACCGTCGTGAACAGCGCCGCGCGTACGGCTCTGAGCTGGGTCCCGGATATGTCCATGGCGTGGAGAGTTTCCCATGAGCTCCCGTAAAGGGCCCTTAAAGGGGTGTCATGCGTGACGGGAGCGTTGTGCGGACGTGATCGAGGGGGTTGGCGGAGCGGTCGGCGACCGCTCACGGAGCGTGGCCGGGAGGCGGCTCACAGACCCGGGATCCGGCCGTTGCGGAACAGGTCCACGAAGATCTGGTGGTCGGCACGCGCGCGTGCCCCGTACGTGTGCGCGAAGTCCACCAGCAGCTCCGGGAACCCGGCCTCGTCGGCGGCGATCGCCGCGTCGATGGCCCGCTCCGTCGAGAAGGGCACGAGGGACTCGCCGGACTGGTCGTCCGCCGCCGCGTGCATCGTGGCCGTGGCGCGGCCGAGGTCGGCGACGACCGCGGCGATCTCCTCCGGGTCGTCGATGTCGCCCCAGTCCAGGTCCACGGCGTACGGCGAGACCTCGGCGACCAGCTGGCCCGTGCTGTCCAGCTCCGTCCAGCCCAGCCAGGGGTCGGCGTGCGCCTGCAGGGCCCGCTGGGAGATCACCGTGCGGTGGCCCTCGTGCTGGAAGTAGCCCCGGATCGCCGGGTCGGTGATGTGGCGGGAGACGGCCGGGGTCTGGGCCTGCTTGATGTAGATCACCACGTCGTTCTCCAGGGCGTCGCTGTTGCCCTCGAGAAGGATGTTGTACGACGGCAGGCCCGCGGAGCCGATGCCGATGCCGCGGCGGCCGACCACGTCCTTCACGCGGTAGGAGTCCGGGCGGGCCAGGGACGACTCCGGGAGGGTCTCCAGATAGCCGTCGAAGGCCGCGAGCACCTTGTAGCGCGTGGCCGCGTCCAGTTCGATGGAGCCGCCGCCGGGCGCGAAGCGGCGCTCGAAGTCGCGGATCTCGGTCATCGAGTCCAGCAGCCCGAAGCGGGTCAGCGAGCGGGCGTCGCGCAGCGCGTCGAGCAGCGGTCCCTGGGCGGTGTCCAGGGTGAAGGGCGGTACCTCGTCGCTCTTGGCGCCGGTCGCCAGGGCGTGCACGCGCTCGCGGTAGGCGCCCGCGTAGACCCTGACCAGCTCGGTGATCTGCTCGTCGCTGAGCGCCTTCGCGTACCCGATCAGCGCCACGGAGGCGGCGAAGCGCTTCAGGTCCCAGGTGAAGGGGCCGACGTACGCCTCGTCGAAGTCGTTCACGTTGAAGATCAGGCGGCCCGTGGAGTCCATGTAGGTGCCGAAGTTCTCGGCGTGCAGGTCGCCGTGGATCCACACCCGCGAGGTGCGGTCGTCCAGGTAGGGACCGCCGCGCCGCTCGGCGTCCAGGTCGTGGTAGAAGAGGCACGCCGTGCCCCGGTAGAACGCGAAGGCGGAGGCCGCCATCTTGCGGAACTTCACGCGGAACGCGGCCGGGTCGGCGGCGAGCAGCTCGCCGAAGGCGGTGTCGAAGACGGCGAGGATCTCCTCGCCGCGTTGCTCGGCTCCGAGCTGCGGAAACGACATCGCGGGGTGCCTCCAGGTACAGGTGGTGCGTGATGTGTGGGGGACCGGATCGTCCGTTCCCTTCCAACGGACGACGGTACGCGGAAAGTGCCCGTGTCCCCCGCACGCAGCCACGGACGGCGGGGCCCGTGTCCATCGCGACGAAGGCACGGACGCGCGGTCCGTGTCCCTTCGGATGAAGGTACGCGGGGATGCCCGCCGGGTGTCACTCCCGAGGCATAGACTTCGACGCTGTCCCCCCAGACTGTCCGCAGCCGGTCGGACAACCGTCACCGTGCGCCCGCCCGCCGCCTGACCACCGTCCCTCAATTGGAGGCCGAAACCGTGTCGAAGCCGCCGTTCACGCACCTGCACGTCCACACCCAGTACTCGCTGCTGGACGGTGCCGCGCGGCTGAAGGACATGTTCAACGCGTGCAACGAGATGGGCATGACCCACATCGCCATGTCCGACCACGGCAACCTCCACGGGGCGTACGACTTCTTCCACTCCGCGAAGAAGGCCGGAGTCACCCCGATCATCGGCATCGAGGCGTATGTCGCCCCCGAGTCCCGGCGCAACAAGCGCAAGATCCAGTGGGGCCAGCCGCACCAGAAGCGCGACGACGTCTCCGGCTCCGGCGGTTACACCCACAAGACGATGTGGGCCGTGAACGGCACGGGCCTGCACAACCTCTTCCGGCTCTCCTCGGACGCGTACGCCGAGGGCTGGCTGCAGAAGTGGCCCCGGATGGACAAGGAGACCATCGCGCAGTGGTCCGAGGGGATCGTCGCCTCCACCGGCTGCCCCTCCGGTGAGGTGCAGACCCGGCTGCGCCTCGGCCAGTTCGACGAGGCCCTCAAGTCCGCCGCCGACTACCAGGACATCTTCGGCAAGGACCGCTACTTCCTGGAGCTGATGGACCACGGCATCGAGATCGAGCACCGGGTCCGCGACGGCCTCCTGGAGATCGGCAAGAAGCTCGGCATCCCCCCGCTGGTCACCAACGACTCGCACTACACCTACGCGCACGAGGCGGGCGCCCACGACGCCCTGCTGTGCATCCAGACCGGCAAGAACCTCTCCGACCCGGACCGCTTCAAGTTCGACGGCACCGGCTACTACCTGAAGTCCACGGACGAGATGTACGCCATCGACTCCTCGGACGCCTGGCAGGAGGGCTGCGCCAACACGCTCCTGGTCGCCGAGATGGTCGACACCACCGGCATGTTCGAGGCCAAGAACCTCATGCCGAAGTTCGACATCCCCGACGGCTACACCGAGGTCACCTGGTTCAAGGAGGAGGTCCGCCGGGGCATGGACCGCCGTTTCCCCGGCGGCGTCCCGGACGACCGGCAGAAGCAGGTCGAGTACGAGATGGACGTCATCATCCAGATGGGGTTCCCGGGCTACTTCCTCGTGGTCGCCGACTTCATCATGTGGGCCAAGACCAACGGCATCGCGGTGGGCCCCGGCCGAGGCTCCGCGGCCGGCTCGATCGTCGCCTACGCCATGGGCATCACCGACCTCGACCCGATCCCGCACGGCCTGATCTTCGAGCGGTTCCTCAACCCCGAGCGCGTCTCCATGCCCGACGTCGACATCGACTTCGACGAGCGCAGGCGCGTCGAGGTGATCCGGTACGTGACCGAGAAGTACGGCGCCGACAAGGTCGCCATGATCGGCACCTACGGCAAGATCAAGGCCAAGAACGCGATCAAGGACTCCGCGCGCGTGCTGGGCTACCCGTACGCGATGGGCGACCGGCTCACCAAGGCCATGCCCGCCGACGTCCTCGGCAAGGGCATCGACCTCGACGGCATCACCAACTCCTCGCACCCGCGCTACAACGAGGCGGGCGAGATCCGGGGGATGTACGAGAACGAGCCGGACGTGAAGAAGGTCATCGACACCGCCAAGGGCGTCGAGGGCCTGGTCCGGCAGATGGGTGTGCACGCCGCCGGCGTGATCATGTCCAGCGAGACCATCACCGAGCATGTGCCCGTCTGGGTCCGGCACACCGACGGCGTGACCATCACCCAGTGGGACTACCCGAGCTGCGAGTCGCTGGGCCTGCTGAAGATGGACTTCCTCGGCCTGCGCAACCTGACGATCATGGACGACGCCGTCAAGATGGTGAAGTCCAACAAGGGCGTCGACATCGACCTGCTGGGCCTCCCGCTGGACGACCCCACGACCTTCGACCTGCTCCAGCGCGGCGACACCCTCGGCGTCTTCCAGTTCGACGGCGGCCCCATGCGCTCGCTGCTGCGCCTGATGAAGCCCGACAACTTCGAAGACATCTCCGCCGTGTCGGCCCTGTACCGCCCGGGCCCGATGGGCATGGACTCGCACACGAACTACGCGCTGCGAAAGAACAAGCTCCAGGAGATCACCCCGATCCACAAGGAGCTGGAGGAGCCCCTCGAGGAGGTCCTGGCCGTCACCTACGGCCTGATCGTCTACCAGGAGCAGGTGCAGAAGGCCGCCCAGATCATCGCCGGCTACTCCCTCGGCGAGGCCGACATCCTCCGCCGCGTGATGGGCAAGAAGAAGCCCGACGAACTGGCCAAGAACTTCACCATCTTTCAGGCAGGCGCCCAGAAGAACGGCTACAGCGACGAGGCCATCCAGGCCCTGTGGGACGTACTGGTCCCGTTCGCCGGCTACGCGTTCAACAAAGCCCACTCGGCCGCGTACGGCCTGGTGTCGTACTGGACCGCGTACCTCAAGGCGAACTACCCCGCCGAGTACATGGCCGCCCTGCTGACCTCCGTCAAGGACGACAAGGACAAGTCGGCGATCTACCTCAACGAGTGCCGCCGCATGGGCATCAAGGTGCTCCCGCCGAACGTCAACGAGTCGGTGCACAACTTCGCCGCCCAGGGCGACGACGTGATCCTCTTCGGCCTGGAGGCCGTGCGCAACGTCGGCACCAACGTGGTGGAGTCGATCATCAAGAGCCGCAAGGCGAAGGGCAAGTACGCCTCCTTCCCCGACTATCTCGACAAGGTCGAGGCGGTCGCGTGCAACAAGCGCACCACGGAGTCGCTGATCAAGGCCGGCGCCTTCGACACCATGGGCCACACCCGCAAGGGGCTCACGGCCCAGTACGAGCCGATGATCGACAACGTGGTCGCGGTCAAGCGCAAGGAGGCCGAGGGCCAGTTCGACCTCTTCGGCGGCATGGGGGAGGAGCAGAGCAGCGAGCCCGGCTTCGGCCTGGACGTCACCTTCACCGACGAGGAGTGGGACAAGACCTATCTGCTCGCCCAGGAACGGGAGATGCTCGGTCTCTACGTCTCCGACCACCCGCTCTTCGGCCTGGAGCACGTGCTGTCCGACAAGGCCGACGCGGGCATCGCGCAACTCACCGGAGGCGAGCACGCGGACGGCGCGGTCGTCACGATCGGCGGCATCATCTCGGGCCTGCAGCGCAAGATGACCAAGCAGGGCAACGCCTGGGCGATCGCCACGGTCGAGGACCTCGCCGGCTCCATCGAGTGCATGTTCTTCCCGGCGACCTACCAGCTCGTGTCGACCCAACTCGTCGAGGACGCCGTGGTGTTCGTCAAGGGCCGTCTCGACAAGCGCGAGGACGTCCCCCGGCTGGTCGCGATGGAACTCATGGTCCCGGACCTGTCGAACGCGGGCACCAACGCGCCCGTGGTGCTCACTATCCCCGCGGTGAAGGTGACCCCGCCGATGGTGAGCCGCCTCGGCGAGATCCTCAGCCAGCACAAGGGTGACAGCGAGGTGCGGATCAAGCTCCAGGGGCCGCGCAAGACGACCGTCCTCAGGCTGGACCGCCACCGTGTCAAGCCGGATCCCGCGCTCTACGGCGACCTGAAGGTCCTGCTCGGACCCTCCTGTCTGGCGGGCTGACCGGTTCGCAGCGGCGGCGTACGCGAGGGGCGCACCCGTCAACAGGTGCGCCCCTCGGTGCATATCCGGGCTCCCCTGGCCCCGCGGGGCTTCAGGTTCCCTGGTACGGGCTTCAGTTGTGGCCGAAGCTCTTCTGCTTCTTACGGGCGACGTCCGCGGGGCTGCCCTGGACCTGCGCTATCGGGGACTCGTGCGTCTCCGCGGCGGAGGACTTCTGCCCCTGCTCCTGTGCCTGATCGGACTGGGAGGAACGGTTCTGCGGGCTCGCCTGCTTGCGGTTCTTGTTCTTGGCCATGGTGATCTGCCTCCTGTGGGGGATCTGAGGGCCAGAGTCGGGACCAGATTCACATAGGCTGACAACAGCCGCATGTCGGATAATTACCGTGTGTGACAACGCCTGTTCGCGCGCGGGCGTCCCGATCCGCCACGCCGAAGATCGAGTTCGGACCGTTAACGTCCGCGCGGTCGGGCAGACTCGAAGGAAGCCCGAAGCAAACCTCCGGGAAAGAGGGTGGATCGCGTGGACCGCTGCATCGTCCTGGTGGACGCCGGGTATCTGCTCGGGGCTGCCGCCAGTCTGCTCGCCGGGGAGCCCTCGCGGTCCCGGATCACCGTTGACCACGCAGCCCTCATCCAGGGGCTGCGCGAGCGCGCCGAGTCCGACACGGAACGGCCCCTGCTGCGCATCTACTGGTTCGACGGCGCCCCCGACCGGGTCCCGCAGCCCGAGCACCGCAGGCTGCGCGTGATGCCCCGGGTGACCGTGCGGCTGGGCGCACTGACCCGCAGCGACGGGCGATGGGCGCAGAAGGGCGTCGACGCCGCGATGCACGCCGAGCTGACCGAGCTGGCCCGCAACCGCGCCTGCTCGGACGTCGTGCTCGTCACCGGCGACGGGGATCTGCTGCCGGGCATGATGGCCGCCAAGGAGCACGGCGTCGCCGTACACCTGTGGGCCGTGCAGGCCGCGGACGGCGACTACAACCAGTCCGAGGACCTGGTCGCCGAGGCCGACGAGCGGCGGGTGCTCGACCGCGCCTGGATCACCCAGGCCGTACGCGCCAAGGAACAGGGCGGGGTGTGCGCGCCCCCGCCGGCCCCCCGCCCGGAGATCGCCGCGATCCTGTCCGCGCCCCTGCCCGAGTCGGCGCTCGCGGCCACGACGGACCGCACCGCCGAGGAGCCGGAGCACGTCGCGGCGACCGCGTCGCGCAACGGCATCCAGGAGCGCGTACCGGCCCCCAAGGGCGTGCCGACGCCCAAGGACCTGGCCGCGCTGCGGGCGCCCGGACCGCAGACCGCGCAGCAGCCCGCCGCGGCGACGCTGCGCTGGTCCTCCGACAAGGGGTGGGTGGACCGGCCGGCCGCGGCCGAGTCGGCGGAGGCCGCCGCCCTGCCCACGCTGGCGCAGCTGACGACCGCGGAGCAGCGGTGGGCCGACCGGGAGGAGGACATCACCACGGTCGGCGGCGATCCCTACGAGGTGGGGCAGGTGTTCGCCCGGCGGTGGATCGAACGGCTCGCTGACGCCACGCACCTGCAGAAGCTCTCCGGCATGTATCCGCGGGTGCCGCACCGCATCGACGGGGAACTGCTGCGCTACGCGGCGCGCTTCGGCCTCCTCGCGCACAAGGACGACCAGATCGACGAGCACGACCGGTATGCGATCCGGGCGGGATTCTGGCGGGAGATCGACCAGCGCACCACGACGGAGCACGCGCCCGCCGGTGAGTAGGCCATCGACGGTTCGGGCGGGCCCCGAGGGCCGCTCGGCGTCCGCCACCCCTTACTCTCGTCCTTTGTGAACACGCGCACCGCACAGGCACCACGGCAGGACGGCGATGTCGTGTGCGCCGTGCGCGGGCTGACCAAGACCTATCCGGCGGTACGAGGCCGGCGCGGCGCGCCGGGGACGCCCGAGGTGCGGGCCACCGACGGCGTACGGCTGGACATCCGGCGCGGGGAGATCTTCGGGCTGCTGGGGCCGAACGGCGCCGGCAAGTCCACTCTCGTCCGCCAGCTCACCGGGCTGATGCGGCCCGACCGCGGCAGCGTCGAGATCCTCGGCCACGACATCGTGCGCCACCCCGAGCGGGCCGCGCGGATCCTCGCCTACCTCGGGCAGGACACCACCGCCCTCGACGAGCTGACCGTCTCCCTCGCGGCCGAGACGACCGGGCGGCTGCGCGGACTGGAACTGCGCCAGGCCCGAGCACAGCGGGACGCGGTGCTCGACGAACTCGGGCTCACGCCGATCGCCGGGCGCCCGCTGAAGAAGCTCTCCGGCGGACAGCGCCGGCTCGCCTGCTTCGCCGCCGCCCTGATGGGGGAGCGGCCGCTGCTCGTGCTCGACGAGCCGACCACCGGGATGGACCCCGTCGCGCGGCGCGCCGTATGGGCGGCCGTGGACCGGCGGCGGGCCGAGCGCGGCGCGACCGTGGTGCTGGTCACCCACAACGTCATCGAGGCCGAGACCGTCCTCGACCGGGTCGCCGTCCTCGACCGGGGACGGGTCATCGCCTGTGACACCCCGGCCGGGCTCAAGGAGCGGGTCGCGGGCGAGGTGCGGGTCGAACTCGTCTGGCGCGAGCAGGCGCCGCTGGAGGTCCCGGAGGTCGCGGCGCTGCGCGCCCGCGCGGTGGAGTCCGGACGCCGCTGGTCGCTGCGGATGGCCCCGGAGGAGGCCCGCGCGGCCGTCGCCACGGTCACCGGGGGTGCCGCCTTCGCCGCCCTCGACGACTTCACCCTGGCCACGCCCAGCCTGGAGGACGTCTATCTGGCGCTCGGCGGCAGTACCCAGGGCCTGGTGAAGGCATGAGCGCCCGGGGCGCCGGGTCCGTAGGCAGCGGAAGGGGCGCCGTGTCCGCGGGGGACGGGGCGGCGGCAGGAACGAAGAGGAGCAGCACGACGTGAGTGTCGTACCCGCCGGGGTTCTGCCCGGCGCCCGGGCGGCGGAGGGCGGTGTCAGGGGCGAGGCCGCCCTGGGGCCGCGGGCACGGCTGTGGCCGTCGCTCGCCGCCGTGTACCGGGCGCAGCTCTCCCGGGCGCGGGTCGCGCGGATCCCGCTGCTGTTCGTGGCGACCTTCCAGTCGGTCGGCATCATGATCATGATGCGCGGGGTGGTGGACGGCGGGAGCGACGCCCGCTCGGTGGTCGCCGGGGCGTCCGTGCTGGTGGTCGCGTACGTCGGTCTCAACCTGCTGGCGCAGTACTTCGGGCAGTTGCGCGGCAGCGGCGGGCTCGACCACTACGCGACGCTGCCGGTGCCGGCCGCCGCGGTGGTGCTGGGAGCGGCGGGCGCCTACGCGTCCTTCACCGTGCCCGGGACCGTGGTGACCGCCGTCTTCGGGTGCGTGCTGTTCGGGCTGCCGCTCGCCCATCTGTGGGTGCTGGTCGCGGTGATCCCGCTCTCCGGGGCCGCGCTGGCGGGCCTCGGCGCCGCGCTCGGGCTGCTCGCGCCGCGTCCTGAACTGGCCACCCTGCTCGGGCAGTTGGGTATGTCGGCGGCGCTGCTGCTGGGGGTGCTGCCGGCCCGTCGGATGCCGGAGGCCGTCCAGGTCGTACGGGATCTGCTGCCGTCCACGTACGGGGTCGAGGCGTTCGCGCGGAGCTTCGCGGGGCATCCGGACTGGCCGTTCGTCCTCGGTGACCTGGCCGTGTGCGCCGCGGTCGGAGCGGCCTCGCTGGCCATGGCGACCTGGGCGTACCGCCGGGCGGCCGTCCGGTGACGCGGCCGACGGACACGACTGGCAGGATGTGAAGGTGACCGCTCCGTTGACTCCGCCTCCGCCGCCGCAGGAACAGCCCCCGCACTCTTCGCACGACGGGTGGCAAGCCGTGTCCGCTCCTCCCGAGGCGGGCCCCGCTCCGCACGGCGCCACGGGCCTGTACGGCGCGGACGGCCCCGGGATGAAGACCGAACTGCGGGAAGCCGCCGTGATCACGGTGGCCCTCGCACTCGCCGGGGTGCTGCTCGGAGTGCTGTGGCCGTGGCTCTCGCCGCGTGTGCCGCTGGTGGGGGACATGGTCGACAACGCCTGGGTCGTCTATCTGAAGGACACCGAGGGGGAGCAGGCCATCGGGGTGGACGGGACGTTCACCCTGCTCGCGCTCGGGTTCGGGGTGATCAGCGCGCTGGTCGTCTTCCTGCTGCGCAAGCGGGGCGGGGTGCCGCTGGTCGCTGCGCTCGCCCTCGGCGGGCTGCTCGGCTCCCTGCTCGCGTGGCGGGTGGGCGTCTGGCTGGGGCCCTCGCAGAACGTGCTCGCACACGCCAAGGCCGTGGGCAAGGGCGTGACGTTCTCCGCGCCGCTGAAGCTGGGGGCGAAGGGGGCGCTGCTGGCCTGGTCGGTGGCGGCGCTGGTGGTGCACCTCGGCCTGACGGCGCTGTTCGGCCCCCGGGACCCGGACCCCTACGCGACGCCGTACGGGCCGTCCGCGCCACCGGTGGCGTAGGCCGCAGACGGGCGTGCGGAAGCCCCCTCCTCGGGGCGGACACCCCCTGATGAGCGCCGGAGCAGCCCCGCGAGGCTGCCCGGCGCCGGGTTGGCGGCGTGGTCACGCCGGACGGTGGCCGTGATTCGCATGGCCCTTCTTCATGCGCCATTTGCGCTTGCGTGTCCTCTTCGACATATTTCCGTACTAGCCGAGGACGGGCCGTTCGTCGAGTGGTCAGGTCCGGCCGATGGGGGCCAGGGCCGCGTCCGTGAGGGCCGCCAGGTCCTGTGGGGACATCTCCACCTCCAGCCCCCGGCGGCCCGCCGACACGCAGATCGTGGCGTGTGACGACGCCGACGCGTCCAGGACCGTGCGCAGCTTCTTGCGCTGGCCCAGGGGGGAGATGCCGCCGCGCACATATCCCGTCGTGCGCTCCGCCAGCGCCGGGTCCGCCATCGCCGCCCGCTTGCCGCCCACCGCCGTCGCCAGCGCCTTCAGGTCCAGCGAGCCCGCCACCGGGACCACCCCGACCACCAGCGCGCCGTCCACGTCGGCCACCAGCGTCTTGAAGACCCGGTCGGGGGAGACCCCCATCGCCTCGGCGGCCTCCTCGCCGTAGGAGGGGTGGGACGGGTCGTGGTCGTAGGAGTGGACCGTGAAGTCCACGCCGGCGGCCGTCAGTGCCACCGTCGCCGGGGTGCCGCCCGGCTTCTGCTGCTTCTTCTTCGCCATCCCCGGCCTGTTCCTCGAAAGTCGTACGTCAGTTCAGACTCGTCGGAGCCTGCGTCAGGTCCGACGCCGGCAAGGACGGCAGGTTACGGATGATCGCGGTCTCCGCGCGAAGGAGTTTCAGCTCGTCCCTCAGGCGCGAGGCGGTGTCGGGGGCCTGCAGCAACCGCTGTTTCGTCGGCGTGTCCAGCATCACCGCGGCCGCCACCAGGTAGGACACCACCGCCGGTTCGTCCGGCAGGTCGGCGCCCGTGGACAGGGACCTCTCCCGCGCGCCCGCGAGCCGCTTCTGGTACTGGCGGAACGCCCGCAGCACGCCCTCGGCCAGGGCGCCGGCCTCGTCGCCCGGCTCCTCCGGCAGTTCCTCCAGCTCGGCCGTCAGATAGGGACCCGACGCGTCCACCGAGAGCAGGCGGACCCGTGTCGTGCCCGTCGCGAGCACCTCGAACGTGCCGTCGGCCCGCTCCCGGATCGTCGCCGCGTCCGCGATGCAGCCCACCCCGTGGAGCGCTTTGGCCGGGTCGGAGCCGAAGCCCGCCGCCGGTCCGCGGTCGGGCAGGGCCGTCGGATCGGGCATGCCCGGTGCGCTCGGCGCCACCTCGTGGCCGTCCCGGATGGCGACGACGGCGAAGCGGCGCGGTTCGTCCTCGGGAGTTTTCAGCAGCGTGCGCATGAGGGCGCGGTAGCGCTCCTCGAAGACGTTCAGCGGGAGCACGAGCCCCGGGAACAGCACCGAGTTCAGTGGGAAGAGCGGGAGCCGGACGGTGGTCACGACGGGAAAGCCTAATGGCCGCGGTCGGGCATGTGTCCGGCGCGGTCGTTTCGTGGGAGAAGCGGCCCCGCAGCGGGGAGGCCTCGCACCGCCGCCGGCGCCCGGCAGACGCCCCTGCGCAGGTCCAGGAAACCGCCCAGCGGATCGTCCGAGAACCGGTCCCAGGGGAAGGAGGTGGCGTACGGGCCGATCAGGCGCAGTTGTGTCAGCGCGTCCGGCCCGCGCCCCAGCGCGACCAGGACGTACGCGAGGAGATTGCGGACCTCCGCGGGCCGGGGATCGGCGGGCGCGTACCGCGACGACAGCGCGATCGCCCGGTCCGCCGCGGCGTCCAGCCGGTCGCGGGACACCACCGCCCCGCTGTCGTCGGTCAGACACGCGTAGGCCGCGCGCAGGGGCAGGGCCTGCATCAGGGAGCCGGGCGGCGTGTCGTGCGCGGCGGTCTCGGCGAAGTCGAGGCACTCGCCGTGTGAGCCGTGCCAGACGGCCGACAGATACGCGAGGGCCGCGGCATGGCAGCCGTAGTGGTGCGGGCAGCGGCGCACCGCCTCGCCCCACAGCCGCTCGAACGCGGTGTGGTCCGCGTCGACGCCGCGCGCGTGGTCGAGCGCCACCCGCCATGGCACCGGGTCCCGGGGATCGCCCTCGGTCGCCGCCGCGACCAGCGGGCCGACTTCGTACAGGAGTTCGGCACGGGCCGGTGACTCCCAGCCGCGGGCCACCGCCAGCTCCGCCTTGACCAGCAGCGCGTCCGGATCGTCGGGGTTGGTGGCGCACCAGTGCGTGAACCACTCCTCGCGGGAGCGGGCGAAGGCGGCGAGTCGTGTCACATACCGGTCGCGGTCCTCCCACTCGCCGCCCTCCCGGGTGGCCGCGAGCAGCTTGGCCGCCGGGCCGTGGTCGCCGAGCCCCGCCGCCACCAGGGCGGGGGCCAGTCGCTCGTCGGGCGCGTCGAGCAGGACGTCGTCGTCCGCGGGCAGTCCGTCGGCGAGGTGCGGAGACGTAGGTGCCGTCCGTGTCGCACGGAGGAGCGCGCGCAGCAGTGCCATGGTGTCGACCATTGAAAAAGGCGCAGGTCGGGGCGCGCCAGCACGTTTGCGTAACCGCCATTTGGTTGTACTCCGCACGGTCAAGAGTGAGTAAAAGGCGATGATTCATGACTGTTGGTGCCTATGGGGTGGCGGTACCCGGGTCTCAGCCGCGCCGCAGCAGCCGGGTCGCCCCCGCCGCGACCGTGGTCGCCAGGACCCAGCCGAGCAGGATGACCACCGCCGACGCCCACTGCCACCCCCCGCTGAGCTGCCACTGGCCCACCTGACCGAGGTCGATGACCGGCAGCAGCAGATCCAGGGCGAACAGGGAGGGGTTCCACGCCGGGTGCCCGTCCTTGTCGACCGGCGGATGGCTCGCGTGCGAGAAGGCGATCGAGGCCGCCGCCCACAGCACCGCCATCCACACCGCCGCACGGCCGGGCCGGTAGCCGTAGGCGACCGTCCAGTCCTGCGCGTATCCCCACAGCTTCCCCGCGAACGGCAGCGTCTCGCGGCGCCGCCGCTGCTTCGCGAGCAGCACCTCGCGTGCGTCCTCGTCCTCCCCGGAGTCGCGCAGCACGGCCGCGAGCCGCTCGTAGGGCTCGGGGGTGTACTCGGCGGTCGCCGCCGCCACCCACGCCAGGCGCCGGCTCCGTGGCGGTCAGGTCGTCCGGCAGGTCCCCGGCGCGCGGGCCGGCACCCTCGGTCACGGCTCTTCCCTCCCTCCCCGGCTACTCGTGAGTTTCGTACGACCGTTGATGCCCGTTGTGTAAGGGGTCGAACGCGATCGGTGACGGTGATCTTCCGGGTGCCGTCCCAGCCGTCGGTTCCGGCCACCCCTGGCGGCTCCTGAACCATCCGATCCGGCCATCACCCGCCCCCGGGTGCGAGCCGGGGCAGGCGGGCGGCCGGACGGCGTACGGCGGTGCGGGCAGACGGCGTACGACGGGAACCCGACACGCCGTCCCGCCCCTCGTCGAGCCCCTCGTCGCGGTGCCGACACGCCGACGCCCAGGGGCCCGGCCGCAGCCCGCGCCCGCTGTCCGCCGGGCACGCGCGGGGCCCGCCGTCGAACCGCCGGACGCCGCCCGCCCCAGGTCGTCCGCGGTGCCTCGCCCCTCCGGTGTAGGGAACCGGCGCCGTTGTGGACCTCTGCCACGGGGTCCGTCCGCCCGCCCACGCTCCGTATCAGTCACTGATACGGCCGTCCGCCGGCTCGTCGCCGTCTGAGAGAATTGGCCCTGTGATCTCCCGAATCGATCTGCGTGGCGATGCCCTCCCCGAGGGTCCCGCCCTGCGTGACCTGCTGCCCCGAGCCGACTTCGACGTAGCGGCCGCCCTGGAGAAGGTGCGTCCGATCTGTGAGGCCGTGCATCATCGGGGCGACGCGGCGCTGATCGACTTCGCGGAGAAGTTCGACGGTGTGCGGCTGAAGTCGGTGCGAGTGCCGGCCGAGGCCCTCAAGGACGCACTGGAGCAGCTCGACCCGGCCGTGCGCGCGGCCCTGGAGGAGTCCGTCCGCCGCGCCCGTCTCGTCCACCGCGCGCAGCGCCGCACCACGCACACCACCCAGGTGGTGCCCGGCGGTTCGGTCACCGAGAAGTGGGTGCCGGTCGAGCGTGTCGGGCTGTACGCGCCCGGCGGACGCTCCGTCTACCCCTCATCCGTGATCATGAACGCGGTGCCCGCCCAGGAGGCCGGTGTCGAGTCGATCGCCCTCGCCTCCCCGGCCCAGGCGGAGTTCGACGGCCTGCCGCACCCGACGATCCTCGCCGCGTGCGCACTGCTCGGCGTCGACGAGGTGTACGCGGCCGGCGGCGCGACCGCTGTCGCGATGTTCGCCTACGGCACCGAGTCCTGCCCGCCCGTCGGCATGGTCACCGGCCCCGGCAACATCTGGGTCGCCGCCGCCAAGCGGTACTTCACCGGCAGGATCGGCATCGACACCGAGGCCGGCCCCACCGAGATCGCGATCCTCGCGGACGACACCGCCGACCCGGTGCACGTGGCCGCCGACCTGATCAGCCAGGCCGAGCACGACCCGCTGGCGGCCGCCGTCCTGGTCACCGACTCGGTGGAGCTGGCCGACGCGGTCGAGAAGGAGCTCCAGCCGCAGGTGGCGGCCACCAGGCACGTCGAGGACCGGGTCCGCCCGGCGCTCGCGGGCAAGCAGTCGGCGATCGTGCTGGTCGACGGCGTCGACGAGGGCCTCAGGGTGGTCGACGCGTACGGCGCCGAGCACCTGGAGATCCAGACGGCGGACGCCGCCGCGGTCGCCGACCGGGTGCGCAACGCGGGCGCGGTCTTCGTCGGCCCCTGGGCCCCGGTCTCCCTGGGCGACTACGCGGCCGGCTCCAACCATGTGCTCCCGACCGGCGGCTGTGCCTGCCACTCCTCGGGACTGTCCGTCCAGTCCTTCCTGCGCGGCATCCACATCGTCGACTACACCAAGGACGCGCTGGCCGAGGTCGCGCACCACGTGGTGACCCTGGCGGAGGCGGAGGACCTGCCCGCGCACGGCGCGGCGATCAAGGCCAGGTTCGGCTGGAAGGTACCGGCGAGCAAGTGAGCTTCGGAATCGACGATCTTCCCGTACGGGACGAGCTACGCGGCAAGTCCCCCTACGGCGCGCCCCAGTTGGACGTCCCCGTACGGCTGAACACCAATGAGAACCCCTACCCGCTGCCCGAGCCGCTGGTCGAACGGATCGCCGAGCGGGTGCGCGAGGCCGCCCGCGGCCTCAACCGCTACCCGGACCGTGACGCGGTCGAGCTGCGCACCCGGCTCGCCGAGTATCTGACGAGGACCGGCGGGTACCGGGTCGGCGCGGAGAACGTCTGGGCGGCCAACGGCTCCAACGAGGTCATCCAGCAGCTGCTGCAGACCTTCGGCGGCCCCGGCCGCACGGCGATCGGCTTCGAGCCGTCGTACTCGATGCACGCGCTCATCGCGCGCGGCACGGGCACCGGCTGGATCTCGGGCCCGCGCGCCGAGGACTTCACGATCGACCTCGGCGCCGCCGAGCGGGCGATCGCCGAGCACCGGCCCGACGTCGTCTTCGTCACGACCCCGAACAACCCCACGGGCAACGCGGTCCCGGCGCGGACGGTCCTCGCCCTGTACGAGGCCGCGCAGGCCGCGCGGCCCTCCATGGTCGTCGTGGACGAGGCGTACATCGAGTTCAGCCACGGCGACTCGCTGCTGCCCCTCCTCGAAGGTCGGCCGAATCTCGTCGTCTCACGGACCATGTCGAAGGCGTTCGGGGCCGCCGGCCTGCGCCTCGGCTATCTCGCCGCGCACCCGGCGGTCGTCGACGCCGTCCAGCTCGTCCGGCTGCCGTACCACCTGTCGGCGGTCACCCAGGCGACCGCCCTGGCCGCTCTGGAGCACACGGACACGCTGCTGAAGTACGTCGAGCAGCTGAAGGCGGAGCGGGACCGGCTGGTCGCCGAGCTGCGCGCGACCGGCTTCGACGCCACCGAGTCCGACGCGAACTTCGTCCAGTTCGGGCGGTTCGAGGACGCCCACGCCGCCTGGCGGAAGATCCTCGAACGGGGCGTCCTGGTCCGCGACAACGGCGTGCCGGGATGGCTGCGGGTCACCGCCGGGACCCCCGAAGAGAACGACGCGTTCCTCGACGCGGTCCGTGAACTGAAGAAGGAGCAGAGCGCATGAACCGCGTTGGGCGCGTGGAGCGCACCACCAAGGAGACCTCGGTGGTCGTCGAGATCGACCTCGACGGCACCGGCAGGACCGACATCGCGACCGGCGTCGGCTTCTACGACCACATGCTCGACCAGCTCGGCCGGCACGGCCTGTTCGACCTGACCGTGAAGACCGAGGGCGATCTGCACATCGACTCGCACCACACCATCGAGGACACCGCCCTCGCGCTCGGCGCCGCCTTCAAACGGGCGCTCGGCGACAAGGTCGGGATCTACCGCTTCGGCAACTGCACGGTCCCGCTGGACGAGTCCCTCGCCCAGGTCACCGTCGACCTGTCCGGCCGCCCCTACCTCGTGCACACCGAGCCCGAGAACATGGCGCCCATGATCGGCGAGTACGACACCACGATGACCCGGCACATCCTGGAGTCCTTCGTCGCCCAGGCCCAGATCGCGCTGCATGTGCACGTTCCCTACGGGCGCAACGCGCACCACATCGTGGAGTGCCAGTTCAAGGCGCTGGCCCGGGCCCTGCGCTACGCGAGCGAGCGCGACCCGCGCGCGGCCGGCATCCTCCCGTCCACGAAGGGTGCGCTGTAGAGCCATGAACAGCACCTCGACCGTCCTCATCGTCGTCGGGCTCTTCCTCGTCGGCGGGATCATCTCCTTCGCCAAGCAGAAGATGCCGAAGAGCCTCATCGTGCTGCTCTCGATCGGCGCCGGCATGTGCCTGGTGGCCGGCGTCCTGCGGCTGGGGGTGTGGAATTGAGCACCCCGAAGAAGGTCGTGGTCTTCGACTACGGCTTCGGCAACGTCCGCTCCGCCGAGCGTGCCCTCGCGCGCGTGGGCGCGGACGTCGAGATCACCCGCGACTACGACCGGGCCATGAACGCCGACGGCCTGCTGGTGCCGGGCGTCGGCGCCTTCGCCGCCTGTATGCAGGGTCTGCGCGGGGTGCGCGGCGACTGGATCATCGGCCGCCGGCTGGCCGGCGGGCGCCCGGTGATGGGCATCTGCGTCGGCATGCAGATCCTCTTCGCCCGCGGCATCGAGCACGGCGTCGAGACCGAGGGCCTCGACGAGTGGCCCGGCACGGTCGGGCCGCTCCACGCCGACGTCGTGCCCCACATGGGCTGGAACACGGTCGAGGCGCCGGCCGACTCCGAGCTGTTCGCCGGACTGGACGCGGATGCGCGGTACTACTTCGTGCACTCCTACGCCGTCCACGACTGGACCATGGAGACGCTCAGCTCACGGCTGCACGCCCCCAGGGTGACCTGGTCGACGCACGGCGAGCCCTTCGTGGCGGCCGTCGAGAACGGGGCCCTGTGGGCGACGCAGTTCCACCCCGAGAAGTCCGGCGACGCCGGAGCGCAGCTGCTCACCAACTGGATCGGAACCCTGTAGACCATGGCCAAGCTCGAACTCCTCCCCGCCGTCGACGTCCGCGACGGCCAGGCCGTACGCCTCGTCCACGGCGAGTCCGGCACGGAGACCTCCTACGGCTCCCCGCTGGAGGCCGCCCTCGCCTGGCAGCGGGCGGGCGCCGAGTGGCTGCATCTGGTCGACCTGGACGCCGCGTTCGGCACCGGTGACAACCGCGCGCTGATCGCCGAGGTCACCCAGGCCATGGACATCAAGGTGGAGCTGTCCGGCGGCATCCGCGACGACGACACCCTGGCCGCCGCTCTGGCCACCGGCTGCACACGCGTGAACCTCGGCACGGCCGCCCTGGAGACCCCGGACTGGGTCGCCAGGGTGATCGCGGAACACGGCGACAAGATCGCCGTCGGTCTGGACGTGCGCGGCACGACCCTGCGCGGCCGCGGCTGGACCCGCGACGGCGGCGACCTCTACGAGACGCTGGAGCGCCTGAACAAGGAGGGCTGCGCGCGGTACGTCGTCACCGACATCGCCAAGGACGGCACCCTCCAGGGCCCCAACCTGACGCTGCTGAAGAACGTCTGTGCCGCCACCGACCGCCCGGTCGTGGCCTCCGGCGGCGTCTCGTCGCTGGACGACCTGCGGGCGATCGCCGGCCTCGTCCCGCTCGGTGTCGAAGGGGCGATCGTCGGGAAGGCCCTGTACGCGAAGGCGTTCACCCTGGAAGAGGCCTTGGAGGCTACGTCGTGAAAAAGGACGCGGTGTCATGACGTCGGAAGCCGTACGGCGTGTGCAGGGCACAAGTCCCTGGGAGGAGACCATCGGTTTCGCGCGCGCCGTCGCGGCGGGCGACCGGGTGCTGGTGGCCGGCACGACCTCCTTCCGGGGCAGTGTGCTCTACGGAGAGGGCGACCCGTACGAACAGGCGAAGGTGGCGTTCACCAGCGCGCTCGAGGCGATCGCCGAGTTCGGGCTCGGTCCCGAGTCGGTGCTCCGGACCCGGATGTATCTGACCCATCTGCGGGACGTCGACGAGGTGGGGCGGGCCCACAAGGAGATCTTCGACTCGGTGCGCCCGGCCGCGACCCTGCTGGTCGTGGAGGGTTTCGTCGACCCGCGCATCCTGGTCGAAGTGGAACTGGAAGCCTTCAGAGGCTAGAAGCAGCAAGAGGAGCCGTGGATTCATGACCCTGGCGGTCCGAGTCATCCCCTGCCTGGACGTGGACAACGGCCGGGTCGTCAAGGGTGTCAACTTCCAGAACCTGCGCGATGCGGGCGACCCCGTCGAGATGGCCAAGGTGTACGACGCCGAGGGCGCCGACGAGCTGACGTTCCTGGACATCACCGCGTCTTCCGGCAACCGCGAGACGACGTACGACGTGGTGCGCCGCACCGCCGAGCAGGTCTTCATCCCGCTGACCGTCGGCGGCGGTGTCCGCTCGGCCGAGGACGTGGACAAGCTGCTGCGGGCGGGCGCCGACAAGGTGGGGGTGAACACGGCCGCCATCGCGCGCCCGGACCTGATCCGGGAGATCGCCGAGCGTTTCGGACGGCAGGTGCTGGTGCTGTCGGTCGACGCGCGCCGCACGGAGTCCGGCGCGTTCGAGGTGACCACCCACGGCGGCCGCCGGGGCACCGGCATCGACGCGGTCGAGTGGGCGCACCGGGCCGCCGAGCTGGGCGCGGGCGAGATCCTGCTCAACTCGATGGACGCGGACGGCACCAAGGACGGCTACGACCTGGAGATGATCGCGGCCGTGCGCAAGCAGGTGACGGTCCCGGTGATCGCGTCGGGCGGCGCCGGCCGGGCGGCCCACTTCCCGCCGGCCGTCGCGGCGGGCGCGGACGCGGTGCTCGCGGCCTCCGTGTTCCACTTCGGGGATCTGCGCATCGGCGAGGTGAAGGCGACGCTGCGGGAGGCGGGGCACCCGGTCCGGTGACGCCCCCTTCGGCCTGAGCCCCGGCATGCCGCTGTCCGCCGCCGCGATCGGTGCCTGGGGCACCGGGCCGGTGTTCGTCGTCAGCGCGGCGGTCTGCGGGCTGAGCGGGGTCGTCGTCCTCGGCGCCCGCGACCTGCGCCGCGCCGAACTCCCCGGGTAGGGCCCGCCTCGAAGGCCCCTCGTCGGGGTCGTCGTCACCCCTTCCGTCCGCGCCGGGCGCGCCTCTCGCCGGTCCGGGCCGCCCCCGCCGCGTCCGTCCGGGGACGGGCCGCCCCTCAGATGCCCAGCTCCTTGGCGTCCCGTACCTTCGTGATGGCCTCCTTGTCGCCCTCCAGCTCCACGTCCGCCGCACGCTGCCGCCCGAGCGCGAACATCAGCAGTTCCGAGGGCGCACCGGTCACCGTCACGACGGGCGTGCCGCGGTGTGCGACCGCCGTCTGCCCGTCCGGGCGGCGCAGCACCAGCCCGGTCGGCGCCTTCCGGGCGGTCAGCCGGGCCGTGCGCTCCAGGCGCGACCACAGGGCGTCCTGGAAGACCGGGTCGAGCTCGCGCGGTGTCCAGTCGGGCTGGGCGCGGCGGACGTCCTCCGTGTGGACGTAGAACTCGACCGTGTTCGCCGCCTCGTCGAGCTGTTTGAGCTGGAAGGGTGAGAACCGCGGGGGCCCGGTGCGGATCAGCTGGATCAGCTCCTCGTAGGGCTTCGCGGTGTACTCCCCCATCACCTTCTCCAGCCGCGGCGCGAGCTGCTTGACCAGCACGCCGCCGGCGGCGTCGGGGCGGCGCTCGCGGACCACCACGTGCGCGGCGAGGTCCCGGGTGTTCCAGCCCTCGCACAACGTGGGCGCGTCCGGGCCCATGGCCTCCAACAGATCGGCGAGGAGAAGGCGTTCACGCTTCGCATGGGTCGACATGCAGCCAGCGTACGACCGGGAGCGCGGTCCGCCCACCGGACGGTGGCCGGTGCTGAGGGTGGGGCGCGGCACAATGGTCGGCATGACCAGTACGCCTGACCCCGGCAGGCCCAGCGGCCTGGACCCCGAGATCGCCGCGCGCCTCAAGCGCAGCGCCGACGGCCTGCTCCCCGCGATCGCCCAGCAGTACGACACCGGCGAGGTGCTGATGCTCGGCTGGATGGACGACGAGGCGCTGCACCGCACGCTGACCACCGGCCGGTGCACCTACTGGTCGCGCAGCCGCCGGGAGTACTGGGTCAAGGGCGACACCTCGGGCCATGTCCAGCACGTCAAGTCGGTCGCCCTGGACTGCGACGCGGACACCGTGCTCGTCAGGGTCGACCAGGTGGGCGCCGCCTGCCACACCGGCGACCGCACGTGCTTCGACGCCGATGTGCTGCTCGCGGACGCCGTGACCGGCGCCGCGCCGGCCGCGGATCAGTGAGGCTAGCCGCCATGGATCTCGAGACCTTCCGCAAGCTGGCCACCGACCGCCGGGTCATCCCGGTCACCCGCAAGCTGCTCGCCGACGGCGACACCCCGGTCGCGCTGTACCGCAAACTCGCCGGGGAACGCCCCGGCACGTTCCTGCTGGAGTCGGCGGAGAACGGCCGTGCCGCGTACAAATGGTCGCGCTACTCCTTCGTGGGCGTCCGCAGCGCCGCCACCCTCACCGCGCGGGACGGCGAGGCCCACTGGCTCGGCACCCCGCCGGCCGGCGTCCCGGTCGACGGCGACCCGCTGGCCGCCCTCCGGGCCACCATCGAGGCCCTGCACACGCCCCACCAGGGCGATCTGCCGCCGTTCACCGGCGGCATGGTCGGCTATCTGGGCTACGACATCGTGCGCCGGCTGGAGAAGATCGGTCCGGGCGGGCGGGACGAGCTGCGGCTGCCCGAGCTGACCATGCTCCTCACCAGCGACCTCGCGGTGATGGACCACTGGGAGGGCTCCGTTCTGCTGATCGCCAACGCGATCAACCACAACGACCTCGACACGGGCGTCGACGAGGCCTACGCGGACGCCGTGGCCCGCCTCGACGCGATGGAGGCCGACCTCTCCCGCGCCGTCCCGCAGCCGGCCACCGTCCTCCCGCCCTCCGAGCTGCCCGAGTACACCGCGCGGTGGGGCGGCGCGGACTTCCGGGCGGCCGTCGAGGACATCAAGGAGCGCATCCGCGCGGGCGAGGCCTTCCAGGTCGTCCCGTCGCAGCGCTTCGAAACGCCGTGCACGGCAAGCGCGTTGGACGTCTACCGGGTGCTGCGGGCCACCAACCCGTCCCCCTATATGTACCTGTTCCGCTTCGACGGCTTCGACGTCGTCGGATCCAGCCCGGAAGCGCTGGTGAAGGTCGAGGACGGCCGGGCCATGGTCCACCCCATCGCGGGCACCCGGCACCGCGGCGCGACCCCGCAGGAGGACCACGCGCTCGCCGAGGAACTGCTGGCCGACCCCAAGGAGCGGGCCGAGCACCTGATGCTCGTCGACCTGGGCCGCAACGACCTGGGGCGGGTGTGCGCGCCCGGCTCGGTCGAGGTCGTCGACTTCATGTCCGTCGAGCGGTACTCGCACGTGATGCACATCGTCTCCACCGTGACGGGCAGGGTCGCCGAGGGGCGCACGGCCTTCGACGTCCTGACCGCCTGCTTCCCGGCGGGCACGCTCTCCGGCGCGCCCAAGCCGCGCGCGATGCAGATCATCGACGAACTGGAACCGTCGCGGCGGGGGTTGTACGGCGGCTGCGTCGGCTATCTCGACTTCGCGGGCGACTCCGACACCGCCATCGCCATCCGTACGGCGCTGCTGCGGGACGGCACGGCGTACGTCCAGGCGGGCGCGGGCATCGTCGCCGACTCCGACCCGGTCGCCGAGGACGACGAGTGCCGCAACAAGGCGGCCGCCGTACTGCGGGCGGTCCATACGGCCAACCGGCTGGGGCGGTGAGCGGGACCGGGTGAGTCCGCGAGCCGGTTCCGGGCGGGTCTGCGAGCCGGTTCAGGGCGCGTCTGCGAGCCGGTTCAGGGTGCGTCTGCGAGCCGGTTCAGGGTGCGTCTGCGAGCCGGTTCAGGGCGGGTCGATCATCCGATAAAGGGGCCCGGGTGACGGTTCGCCCGGGGTTCAGGCGATAGTGGGGTACGTGACTGCCGTACCTCACCCCCGAACCGAGGCCGCCGCACCCGTCCGGTCCGGCCGCCGCAGCCTCGCCTTCGCCCTGCTGTGCGGGGCGGCCGGCGCGGCCGTGGCGCTGCTCGCCTCCCGGCAGGGCTGGTCGGCGGGGACCGTGACGGTGGCCGGCGGAGACTTCCCGCTGACCGCCAAGGGCAGCGATGTCACGGGCGTGCCCGCGGCGCTCGCCATAGTGGGCCTCGCCGCGCTCGTCGCCGTCTTCGCCGTCCGCAGGGCCGGGCGATTCCTCGTCGCCGGACTGCTCGCGCTCTCCGGCGCCGGTGTCGTCGCCGCCGCGCTCCTCGGCTCCACCGACAGCTCGGCGCTGGACGAGAAGGCCGCCCGGGCGGCCGGCGACACCTCCGCGACCGCCTTCGCGCTCACGCACACGGCATGGCCGTACGTGGCGGCGGCCGGCGGCGCGCTCCTCCTCCTCGCCGGACTGCTCGCCCTGCGCTACGGCCGGCTGTGGCCCGCGATGTCCGGCCGCTACGAGCGCGACGGCACCCCCCGGCCCCGCACGGCCAAGCCCCTCGACCCCGACCGCCCCGAGGACCTGTGGAAGGCACTCGACCGGGGCGAGGACCCCACGGGCGCCTGACCACGCCACCACCGTCCACGTCGAGCGCTCCGGAGGCGGGCCCGACTCCCCCGGGAGCGACCCCGCGCTCACCTCATCCACCCGGGTGCGGGACAATGGGCGCCGAGCGTCCGGCTCGCACAACCCACATACAGCCAGCAAGGAGCAAGTCATGGCGGGCAGCAGTCACGGTCACACCCCGGCCGCCTGGACCGGTGTCATCATCGCCTTCATCGGTTTCTGCGTCGCGGGCGCCTTCACCGTGATGGCCCAGCCGGCCGGCTTCTGGGCGGGCATGGTGATCATCGCCCTCGGTGGCGTCGTGGGTGGTGTCATGCGCCAGATGGGCCTCGGCCAGCCGAAGACCCCGGCGCACCCGGCGCACGAGCCGGCGCGCGTGAGCACGGGCGGCTGAGCCCTCCGCGACCTCCGACGTCGTACGTCTCGCGCGTCTCGCACGTCTCGTAGGTTCTCGCCCGTCTCGCACGTTCTCGTACGTGAGGCGGCCACCGGCCCGTCGGCCCGGCGGCCGCCTCACGTGCTTCACCCGCGCGCGGGGGCGGCGGGACAGGCAGAATGCCTCCCGTGAACGCCGAATTCCCCGGTGCGGCGCCGTCCCGCACGCGGACCGGAGCCGCCGCCGTGCTCCGGCGCACGGCCACGCCCGCCGGGGTCCTCGCGGGCGTCGTCGGCGCCTTCGCGTACGTCGGAGCCGTGGACCCCAACGAGCCCGGCCACTACCCGGTCTGCCCGCTGCTGCGCTACACGGGCCTGTACTGCCCCGGCTGCGGAGGACTGCGCAGCGCGCACGCCTTCGTGCACGGGGACTTCCTGGCGGCGCTCCAGGACAACGCGCTCGCCGTGGCGGGCTATCTGGGGTTCGCGGTGGTGTGGATCCTGTGGGCCGTCCACGCGGTGCGGGGACGGCGTCTGCGCTTCGACCCGGGCCCGGTACCGCTGTGGGGTCTGGGGGCCCTGCTGCTGGTCTTCACCGTTGTCCGCAATCTGCCCTTCGGTGGCTGGCTGCACCCTTGACCTACGGGCGAACGTCCAGGTAGTGGGACCGGCGTCGGCCGGATGCGAGATCCACACCCTCCTCCGGATACCATCGCAGTGACCAGTGGTTCCGTTCCGCCCGCGGGGCGGTCCCGGTGGACCGAGCCCCAAGGCGATGTCAGCTTCTTCAATCCTCAACCGTCAGGAAGGGGGCCGCTCGCGTGAGTGTGCTCGACGAGATCATCGACGGAGTCCGTGCCGACCTCGCGGAGCGGCAGGCACGCGTCAGCCTCGACGAGCTCAAGGAGCGCGCGGCGAAGGCGCGCGCCGCCAAGGACGGCGTCGCGGCCCTGCGGGGCGACGGCGTCAAGGTGATCTGCGAAGTGAAGCGGTCCAGCCCCTCCAAGGGCGCGCTCGCCGCGATCGCCGACCCGGCGGCCCTTGCGGCGGACTACGAGGCGGGCGGCGCGGCCGTCATCTCCGTGCTGACCGAACAGCGCCGTTTCGGCGGCTCCCTGGCCGACCTGGAGGCCGTCCGCGCCCGGGTGGACATCCCGGTGCTGCGCAAGGACTTCATCGTCACCTCGTACCAGCTCTGGGAGGCCAGGGCCTACGGCGCCGACCTCGCGCTGCTGATCGTCGCCGCCCTCGACCAGCCGGCCCTCGTGTCCCTCATCGAGCGCGCCGAGTCCATCGGACTCACCCCGCTCGTCGAGGTGCACGACGAGGAGGAGGTCGAGCGTGCGGTGGACGCCGGCGCCAAGGTGATCGGCGTCAACGCGCGCAACCTGAAGACCCTGGAGGTCGACCGTACGACGTTCGAGCGGGTCGCCCCCGAGATCCCCGAGGGGATCGTGAAGGTCGCCGAGTCCGGCGTCCGGGGACCGCACGACCTGATCGCGTACGCCAACGAGGGCGCCGACGCGGTGCTCGTGGGCGAGTCCCTGGTGACCGGGCGCGACCCGAAGACCGCGGTCGCCGACCTGGTCGCGGCGGGCGCCCACCCGGCGCTGCGGCACGGGCGGGACTGACATGACGCCGGGACAGCTCCCGTGGCCTCCGCTGTACGGGGGACTTCCGGACGGTCCCGGCCCGGTAGGGTTGCCGTCGATGACGTACTCGATCACCGTCGCGACCAGGGATCCGTATGCCCGGCTCGCCCGTGGATGCCGGCCGCGCGGCTGCCGTGCGCCCGCGCGGCGGGTGCACGGACGACGGGTGCGGTACGTCATCGGTGACGAGCCGGGGCAAGTGAACGGGATGCGATGGCGTCGCCCTCGTGCGCGCCATCCGCGGTGAGCTGAACCGGGTCCGCCCCGTCGGCCGGGTGCCTTCATGGCCACCGGGCGGCGAGAGGGCCTCCGGCAGCGGTCACCCGGGACAGCGTGCGCACGCGACGCATGTGATTCCTGTTCCGAGCGATCCGGGGCTCCGCCCCTGTGAGGTATTCCGTATGCCCAGCGAGTTCTTCATTCCCGACCCCGAGGGTCAGGTCCCCAGCGCCGAGGGGTACTTCGGCGCGTTCGGCGGCAAGTTCATCCCGGAGGCCCTCGTCGCCGCCGTGGACGAGGTCGCCGCCGAGTACGACAAGGCCAAGGCCGACCCGGAGTTCGCCCGCGAGCTCGACGAACTGCTCGTCCACTACACCGGCCGGCCCAGCGCTCTCACCGAGGTGCCGCGGTTCGCCCGGCACGCCGGCGGCGCCCGGGTGTTCCTCAAGCGCGAGGACCTCAACCACACCGGGTCCCACAAGATCAACAACGTCCTCGGGCAGGCACTCCTGACCCGGCGGATGGGCAAGACGCGGGTCATCGCGGAGACCGGCGCCGGCCAGCACGGTGTCGCCACCGCCACGGCCTGTGCCCTCTTCGGGCTCGACTGCACCATCTACATGGGCGAGGTCGACACCCGGCGGCAGGCCCTCAACGTCGCCCGTATGCGGATGCTCGGCGCCGAGGTCATCGCCGTGCAGTCCGGCTCCCGCACCCTCAAGGACGCCATCAACGAGGCGTTCCGCGACTGGGTCGCCAACGTCGACCACACCCACTACCTCTTCGGCACCGTGGCCGGACCCCACCCCTTCCCGGCCATGGTGCGCGACTTCCACCGCGTGATCGGCGTCGAGGCGCGGCGGCAGATCCTGGAGCGCGCCGGGCGCCTGCCCGACGCCGCGGTCGCCTGCGTGGGCGGCGGCTCCAACGCCATCGGGCTCTTCCACGCCTTCATCCCCGACCCCTCCGTCCGCCTCGTCGGCTGCGAGCCCGCCGGCCACGGTGTCGAGACCGGCGAGCACGCCGCGACCCTCACCGTCGGCGAACCGGGCATCCTGCACGGCTCCCGGTCCTACGTCCTCCAGGACGACGAGGGCCAGATCACCGAGCCGTACTCGATCTCCGCGGGTCTCGACTACCCGGGCATCGGCCCCGAGCACGCCTACCTCAAGGACAGCGGCCGTGCCGAGTACCGGGCCGTCACCGACGACGCGGCGATGCAGGCCCTGCGCCTGCTGTCCCGCACCGAGGGCATCATCCCGGCCATCGAGAGCGCCCACGCTCTTGCCGGTGCCCTGGAGGTCGGCAGGGAGCTGGGCGAGGACGGGCTGATCGTCGTCAACCTGTCCGGGCGCGGCGACAAGGACATGGACACGGCCGCCCGGTACTTCGGCCTGTACGACACCGACGCGTCCGTCGCCGCGGACGCCGACAGCGACGCCGCGGAGATCGAGGGGGACGTCAAGTGAGCGGGAACATCCGACTGCTGTCCGACACCCTCGCCGCCGCGAAGGCCGAGGGACGGTCCGCGCTCATCGCCTACCTGCCGGCTGGCTTCCCGACCGTCGACGGCGGCATCGCCGCGATCAAGGCGGTCCTGGACGGCGGCGCCGACATCGTCGAGGTGGGCCTGCCGCACAGCGACCCGGTCCTCGACGGTCCCGTCATCCAGACCGCCGACGACATCGCCCTGCGCGGGGGCGTCAGGATCGCCGACGTCCTGCGCACGGTCCGGGAGGCGCACGAGGCGACCGGGAAGCCGGTGCTCGTGATGACGTACTGGAACCCCGTCGACCGTTACGGCGTGGAGCGCTTCGCCGCCGAGCTGGCCGAGGCGGGCGGCGCCGGCTGCATCCTGCCGGACCTGCCCGTGCAGGAGTCGGCGCTGTGGCGGGAGCACGCCGAGAAGCACGGGCTCGCCACGGTCTTCGTGGTCGCGCCCAGCAGCAGGGACAAGCGGCTCGCCGAGATCACCGCGGCGGGCTCCGGCTTCGTCTACGCGGCCTCCCTGATGGGTGTCACCGGCACCCGTGAGTCGGTCGGCACGCAGGCCCAGGACCTGGTCCGGCGTACCCGGGCGACCACCGGCCTGCCCGTCTGCGTCGGCCTCGGCGTCTCCAACGCCGCGCAGGCCGCCGAGGTGGCCGCCTTCGCCGACGGAGTGATCGTCGGCTCGGCGTTCGTGAAGCGGATCCTGGACGCCGAGGACGAGACGGCGGCCCTCCAGGCCGTACGGGCGCTGGCGGGCGAGCTGGCCGAGGGCGTGCGCGGCGGCGCGTGACACGGCACCGCGGGACACCCGAGGGAGTTCACCCTTTCGAGTGAATTCCGGGAGTCCTGGACCATTTCTCGCTCGAACGGGTGGACCTGGGACCGGGGAGGCGCGCTGCGCCTCCCCGGTTCGTTCTGCCGGATGTGAGCGAGAAGAACCGTGACGGAAAGCGCACCGCCCGTGAGCGGCTGGTGGCCGAGCGACAGAAGCAGAAGACCGCGGACAGGCGCCGCCGGGCACTGATCGTAGGGGCCTCGGTGGTCTGCGTCCTGGGCCTGGCGACGGTGGTGGGCCTCCTGGCGGCGAACGCCGGGAAGAGCGGCAAGAGCGGCGCCGCCGGTCCCGCCGTGGTGCCCTCGGGGGCGACGGGAAAGGACAGCCTGGCGATTCCGGTGGGCCGGGACTCCGCCAAGTCCACCCTCACGGTGTGGGAGGACTTCCGCTGCCCGGCCTGCCAGGCCTTCGAGACCGCCTACCGCCCGACGCTCCGCCAGCTGGCCGACTCCGGAAAGCTCAGAGCCGAATACCACCTGGTCACGCTCATCGACGGAAACACGGGCGGCAGCGGCTCCCGCACCGCGGCCAACGCCGCGGCGTGCGCCCAGGACGCAGGCAGGTTCCGCGACTACCACGACGTGCTGTACGAGAACCAGCCGCGCGAGACCGAGGACGCCTTCTCCGACAAGGCGAAACTGATCGAGCTCGCGGGCAAGGTCCCCGGTCTCGACACGCCCGCCTTCCGGACGTGCGTGAAGGACGGCACGCACGACGGCTGGGTGGCGAAGTCGAACGACGCGTTCCGCAGCGGCGGCTTCAACGGCACCCCGACCGTGCTCCTCGACGGCAAGAACATCTACACCGACCCGGCGATGACCCCCGCGAAGCTGAAGCAGATGGTGGAGGCGGCGAACAAGTCCTGAGGGCGGGCCGCCCCCGCCCGGCGCGCCCCCGGTCCCGCCACGCCGGGGGCGGCGTACGTTATGGACCCGTAGCCGGGTGGGTTGCCGCGCTGCGTGTGCGGCACGGTAGCGTCGTTCCTGCCATGGAACTTGCCTACATCCCCAGCCCGTCGCGCGGAGTGCTGTATCTCGGCCCCGTTCCGCTGCGCGGTTACGCGTTCTGCATCATCATCGGTGTCTTCGTAGCCGTGTGGCTCGGCAACAAACGCTGGATCGCCCGCGGCGGCCGGCCGGGCACGGTGGCCGACATCGCGGTCTGGGCGGTGCCGTTCGGCCTCGTCGGCGGACGCCTCTACCACGTGATCACGGACTATGAGCTGTACTTCAGCGAGGGCCGTGACTGGGTGGACGCGTTCAAGGTCTGGCAGGGCGGCCTCGGCATCTGGGGCGCGATCGCGCTCGGGGCGGTCGGCGCATGGATCGGCTGCCGCCGCCGCGGCATGACGCTGCCCGCGTACGCCGACGCGGTCGCGCCCGGTATCGCCTTCGCGCAGGCGATCGGCCGCTGGGGCAACTGGTTCAACCAGGAGCTGTACGGCCGGCCGACGGACCTGCCGTGGGCGCTGCACATCACGTCCTCGGCGGGCGGACGGGTGCCCGGCTACTACCACCCCACGTTCCTGTACGAGTCGCTGTGGTGCGTCGGGGTCGGGTTCCTGGTGATCTGGGCGGACCGCCGCTTCAGGCTCGGGCACGGCCGGGCCTTCGCGCTGTACGTGGCCGCGTACTGCGTGGGCCGCGGCTGGATCGAGTACATGCGGGTCGACGACGCGCACCACATCCTGGGCCTGCGGCTGAACGACTGGACCGCGATGCTGGTGTTCCTGTGCGCGGTCGTGTACATCGTGCTCTCGTCGCGGCTGCGGCCGGGCCGGGAGGAGATCATGGAGCGCGGCTCCTTCGACGGCGAGGCCGGAGAGGCCGGGGAGGCCGGCGGTTCCGCGGTTCTGGAGAAGAAGCCGGAGCACTCCGGGGAGAAGCCCGAGCCGGCCGAGGAGCAGTCGGAGCCGGCGGGCGGGAAGCCGGAGCCGGCCGACGACGAGCCGGCGGCCCTGGGGGCGTCCGGGGCGGAAGAGGCCTCCGAGGGCCCCGCCACCCCGCAGGACGCGAAGGCTCCGGCTGCGGACGAGGCCCGGTCGGCGAAGAAGAGCTGAGGGACGCAGCCACACCGTCGGGGGCGCCGTATCACGGGATACGGCGCCCCCGACGTGCTGCGGGGCACTGTCCTTCAGCGCCTGCGGCGGGCCAGGGACAGCGTGGTGTGAGCCTCCCGCACCACCGCCGTGTCGACGAAGCGCCCGTCGGGGAGGGCCTGGGCGCCCGGGTCCCTGGCCGCCGCCTTCAGGACCTCCTCCGCCCGCGAGATCTCCTCCGCGGTGGGCGCGTAGGCCCGCTCGATGACCGGGAGCTGGCGGGGGTGGATCGCCGCCCGCCCCAGAAAGCCCAGGGTCCGGCCGTGGGCGCAGGAGGCCGCGAGGCCCGCCAGATCCCTGGTGTCCGGATAGATCGACTGGGCGGGCGGCGGCAGCGCGGCGGCCCGTGCGGCCACCACCACCCGCGCCCGCGACCAGTCCAGGCCCGCGTCCTCCCGTACGCCGAGATCGGCCCGCAGATCCGCCTCGCCCAGCGCGATGCCCCGCAGCGCCGGGTGCGCCGACGCGATGGAGTAGGCCCGCTCCACGCCCAGGGCCGTCTCCAGCAGGGCGTAGAGGGGGACCGCCCCGCCCGCCGCGCGGGCGGCCCGCCGCGCCACCTGGACCACGTCCGAGGCAGACGTCACCTTCGGCAGCCGCAGGCCCGACAGACCGGGCAGGGCCGACAGCGCCGCGAGGTCCGCCTCGGCCCACGGACTGTCCAGCGCGTTCACCCGGACATGGACCGGCACCGGCGGGCGCTCCGACAGCCGTTCCGCCGTCGCCGTCCGTGCGAACTCCTTGCGGTCCGGGGCGACCGCGTCCTCCAGGTCGACCAGCACCACGTCGGCCCCCGCCAGCAGCGCCTTGCCCACCACCTCCGGGCGGTCCCCGGGGGCGTACAGCAGGGTGAGCGGAGGGAAGCCCGCCGCGCTCACAGGGCGCCCTCCGCCGCGAGCGCGTCGATCTCCCGGTCCGTGAGGCCCAGCTCGCTCAGGATCACCCGGGTGTCCGCGCCGTGCGGGCGGCCCGCCCAGCGGATCGCGCCGGGCGTGGCGGACAGCCGGAACAGCACGTTCTGCATGCGCAGCCGGCCCAGCTCCGGATCGGGGACCGTGGTGATCGTGTCCAGCGCCGTGTACTGCGGGTCGGTCATCACGTCCCGTACGTCCTGCACCGGAGCGACGGCCGCCTCCGCCTGCGCGAACTCCTTCAGCACCTCCGCCCGGGTGTGGCGGGCGATCCAGCCGCCGACCGCTTCGTCGAGCACATCGGCGTGCCGGGCCCGGTCCTCGCCGGTCGCGAACCACGGCTCCCCGATCACCTCCGGACGGCCCACCAGGCGCATCACCCGCTCCGCGACGGACTGCGCGGAGGTGGAGACGGCGACCCACTCGCCGTCCGCGGTGCGGTAGGTGTTGCGCGGGGCGTTGTTCCGGGAGCGGTTGCCGGTGCGTCCCTGGACGTGGCCCAGCTGGTCGTACCAGATCGGCTGCGGCCCGAGGACGGTGAGGATCGGTTCGATGATCGCCAGGTCCACCATCTGTCCCGCGCCGGTGCGGTCCCGGCCCGCGAGGGCGGTCAGCACCGCGTACGCCGTCGTCAGGGCCGCGATCGAGTCGGCCAGCCCGAACGGCGGCAGCGTCGGGGGCGCCTCCGGCTCCCCGGTGATGGCCGCGAAACCGCTCATCGCCTCCGCGAGCGTGCCGAAGCCGGGGCGGTGGGCGTAGGGCCCGAACTGGCCGAAGGCCGTCACCCGGGCCAGGACCAGCCGGGGGTTCGCCGCCGACAGCTCGTCCCAGCCCAGGCCCCACTTCTCCAGCGTGCCCGGGCGGAAGTTCTCGATCACCACGTCGGCGGTCGCGGCCAGGCGCAGCAGTGTCGTGCGCCCGCCGGGCCGGGACAGGTCCAGGGTCATCGTGCGCTTGTTGCGGCCCAGCAGCTTCCACCACAGGCCGACCCCGTTCTTGGCCGGGCCGTGGCCGCGGGAGGGGTCCGGCCGGGCCGGGTGCTCGACCTTGATGACCTCGGCGCCGAAGTCACCGAGCAGGGTGGCGGCGAGGGGGCCGGCGAAGAGGGTCGCGAGATCGAGGACGCGGAGGCCGGTGAGGGGCGCGGTCATGAGCGGTGGGCCTCCCGGTGGGTGAGCTGGGCCAGGGTGTCGAAGCCGATGCCGTTGAAGTCGCCGACGGACGTGGTCAGCCGGTTCTTGAGCGGGGCCGTCCAGCGGTCGGGCAGCGCGCCGGGGTGTCCGGCGAGCAGGCCCGCGAGGCTGCCCGCCGTCGCGCCGTTCGAGTCGGTGTCCCAGCCTCCGGACACGGCCCGGCAGACGGAGCCGGTGAAGTCGCCGTCGGCGTGGGTGAGGGCGGCGGCGATCAGGGCGGTGTTGGGGACGGCGTGGACCCAGTGATAGGCGCGGTGGGTGGCGTGGAGTTCGTCGACGACCGCGTCGAAGTCCCTTGTCTCGCCCGCGAGTCGGATCGCGTGGCGGACGGCGCGGGCCAGCCGGGAGCGGGGCGGGACCACACGGAGGCCGGTGCGCAGACAGTGGTGGACGTCATGGGCGCCGGTGGCCGCCTCGGCGAGGGCGGCGGCCGTGAACATGGCCGCATAGACGCCGTTCGCGGTGTGCGTGAGGGTGGCGTCGCGGTGGGCCTGTTCGGCCGCGGCGGCCGGGTCGCCCGGGTTGGTCCAGCCGTGGACGTCCGCGCGGATCAGGGCGCCGATCCACTCGCGGAAGGGGTTGCGGTGGCGGGCCGTGCGCGGGGGTTCGATGCCGCAGAGCAGATTGCGGTAGGCGACGCGTTCGGCGGTGAACGTGCGCCCGGCGGGCAGTTCGTCGAGCCAGAGCCGGGCCACGTCGGCGGTGGTGAAGGCCGTGCCGTGGCGGGCGAGCAACAGCAGGTTGAGGAGCGGGTAGTTGAGGTCGTCGTCCTCGGGCATGCCGTCGATGTTCTCGGCGAGGGAGTTCGCCGCGGAGCGGCGGTTCCAGGGGTACCGCTCGGCGAGGTCGTCCGGTACTCCGCGGGCCGTGAACCAGGTGCGCAGAGGCCAGTTGCCCGTGACGCGGGCGAGTGCGCGGATGCCGTCCAGGGGGAGCTTCTCGACGGGCTTGCCGAGCAGGCAGCCGACGGCCCGGCCGAGCCAGGCGGCCTCCAGGCGGGCCTCGGCCGGGACCCTTGTGCTCCCGGGCCGGTCCGGCCAGTCGGAGCACAGGGCCTTGATGCGCTCCAGGCAGGTCGGTTCGCGCTCCGCCGACCGGCGGGGCAGATCGGCCAGCTCGTCCAGCAGGTCCTTCGCCAGCACCCGCAGGTACGGGGACACCGGCCCCGGGGACGCGCCCGCCCGCGACGGAGCCTCGGGGCCGCCCGCCCGGTACCACCGCGCCGCGACGGCCGACGTCTCGCGGCCCTCGTGCGCCGCCTGGCGCAGCTCATGGCCGAGGAGGTCCTCCGGCTGGACCCAGGTCAGTCGGAGCACCTCGGGCCTCCCATCCCGGCGAACGCCGCCTCATGGGCCCGGCGGCAGTACACGTCCCGGGCGAAGATCTCCCGCGTGACCTCCGTCAGTGTCCGCGCCGGGGCGTGCAGATCCAGACGGCTGGCCTCCGCGACCTCCTTCGCCCAGTAGGACGGCACCTCCGACCCCAGTGCGCCCGTGATCGCGCCCGCCATCGTCGCGATGGAGTCGCAGTCCCGGCCGTAGTTGACGGAGCCGAGCACCGCGTGCCGGTAGTCGCCGCGCGCCACCACCACCATGCCGATCGCCACCGGCAGTTCCTCGATCGCGTGCAGCCGGGAGGGCCGGCGGGCGCCCAGGGACGGGGCACGGTAGTCCGGGCCGACCGTGTCGTAGGGGGCGACCGCCTCCCGCAGCGGACCCAGCGCGGACTCGAAGTCCGAGTAGCGGGAGGCCGTGTCGCAGACCGTCTCGATGGCGGCGCGCGTCCCGTCCTTCGCCAGCGACAGGCACGCGCCCACGACCGAGTCGGCGCTCGCGCCCGGCGCGCACGCGGCCGCCACCGCCGCCGCGAACACCCCGGCCGCCTCCCTGCCGTACGACGACTGGTGCGCCCCCGCCACCTCCAGCGCCTCGGCGTACGCGCCCGCCGGATGGGCCGCGTTGACCAGGCCGACCGGCGCCATGTACATCGCCGCACCGCAGTTGACGATGTTGCCGGCGCCGGCCTCGCGCGGGTCGATGTGGCCGTAGTGAAGCCTGGCCACCAGCCACTTCTCCGCGAGGAAGATCCGCTGGAGGGGGATCGTCTCCGCCTCCAGTTCCGGGATCCAGCGCGGGTTCGTCATCAGGTCGGGGACCAGGTGTTCGGCGATCGCGTACGCGTCGAGGTGGTCGCGGACGGCCGCGTACACCCGGACCAGCGCATGGGTCATCAAGGTGTCGTCGGTGACGTGGCCGTCGCCCTTGTGGTACGGGGCCACGGGACGGGCGGTGCGCCAGTCGTCGCCGTCCCAGGGTCCGACGATTCCGTGCACGCGACCGCCGTGCCGTTCGACGATCTGCGCGGGGGAGCGGCCCTCGACGGGGCCGCCGAGGGCGTCGCCGACGGCGGCGCCGACCAGGGCGCCGGTGATGCGGTCGTCGAGAGGGGTCGTCTCGTCAGAAGTGGGCGTCATGTCCCGAATCATCCACCGGGAGTGGTCAGTTCCGTCGCCTCCAGGAGTTCGGCGAGGTGTACGAGGTCGGTACCGGTGAGCCGGGGGAGCGCGCACCCGGACAGGGTGCGGCAGGCGTCGCGCCAGGCGGGCGGGATCGCCGCGCCGCCGCCGATCGCCCCGGTCAGCGCGCCGGTCAGGGCCGGGGCGGAGTCGGCGACCCGCGACAGACACGCGGCGGCGGGCACGGCCTCGGCGATCCGGCCGCGGGCCGCCGTCGCCAGGGCGAGGGCGACCGGGACGGTCTCCGCGGCCGCGACGCCGTAGCTGTAGACGTGGTCGACGATCTGGTGCTCGAGCAGCGGTACGACACAGAAGGCGCGGTCGGCGTCCCGGGCCAGCGTCAGCGCGTGCCGGGCGTTGCGGCCGATCTCGGTGGACTTGGGGAGTTCGGCCAGCGCGGCCGTCACACACCGCCCGACCGGCTCCCCGGACAGGGCGAGCGAGAGGGCCGCGGCCATGGCCCGCGCCCCGTGCACCCCGTCGCCGTCCTGGGTGTAACGGGCGTCGAACTCCGCGAGTTCCGCGGCGAGTTCGGGCTCCCCGGGGTGCGCCACGGCCAGCACGCAGGCCCGTACACAGGCCGCGTCGTCGAAGTAGTGCGGGTTGTCGTGGCCGGTGGCGGGCGGGCGCAGACCGGCGGCGAGATTGCCGAGTCCCGCGCGTACGGAGATACGGGCACGCAGCGGCGGTACCGCCGACTCGAGCTCGGGCGCGCGGTCGGCCGCCGCGGCGACCTCGGCGGCCACGGCGTTCCAGGACAGATCGATGGCCGCGCGCATCCGGCGCTGCCGGCCGAGGTCGCCGAGCGCGTTGCCGTCCCCGGCCCGCAGCACGGCCTCCGCCGCGAACGCCGCCCACTCGGCGTCGTCCGACGGCCCCAGCCGGAGCGGCTCCGGCGGCTGGTTGAGCGCGATCGGCACGGGCAGCGTGGTGGTCGCGTTCTGTTCCGCGAAGGTGTCCAGTTCCCGGGTCAGCCGCCGGGTCCACTCGGGCATCCGGGCGGCCCGGTGCCGGGCGGACGGCCAGCCGGCGGCATCCCCCGCGGCGAGCCCGAGCAGCAGCCCCTCGATCCGACGGGGACCGGCACAGGCGCTCACGATCCCCCTTCCTCCGGCCCGCCCCGCATCCACGGGCGCGCTCACGGTTCCTCCTCCTCCTCGTCCGCCGCGACCACGTGCGCCGCCTTCGCACGGGCCGCGGGATCGGGCAGTGCCCGGGCGTCCCGGAGCGGGGGCCCGGTGCGCCGTACCGGCTCCCGACCGGTCGCGGCCCGCACCAGGGCGCCGTCGTCCGGGGGCCGGCCTTGTCGCGCGGGCGTGCCGGCGCCCCGCGCCCCAGGTGCGGTCCCCGTCGCCGGCGTCCCGCTGTCCCGCTGGGTCAGCAGGTCCGCCACATCGAGCACATGGTGGCCCGCCATGGACGGCAGGCACCGGCCGCGGACCGGTCCGATCGCCGCCGCCCACGCGGCCGGGATCGCCGACACCCCGCAGGTCGCGCCGGCCAGCGCGCCCGCGACCGCCGCCGTGGTGTCGGCGTCGCGGCCCATGTTCACCGCGGTGAGCACCGACTCCTCGAAGTCGCCGTCCGCCGCCGCGTACGCGCCGAAGGCCAGCGCCACCGCCTCGGGGGCGAGGTCCGTCCAGGGGTAGCCGCCGATCACCACCGCGGAGCGGACCGCGCGGGCGCCGCGGCGCGCCGCGGTCGCCGCGCGGCGCAGGGAGCGGGCCGTCCACGAGTCGTCGGGGACGACCGCGAGGGCCGAGGCCACCACGGCGGTCGTCGGCGCGCCCGCCATCGCCGCCGCCACCCCGGCCGCGACCGCCTGGCCGCCGTAGATGCCCTCCCCCTCGTGGCTCACCGAACCGTCGACGGCCACCAGTCGGGCCGCCTCCACCGGGCGGCCCGCGGCGAAGACGCCGAAGGGAGCCGCCCGCATGGCCAGGCCGTCGCTCCAGGCGTGCCGGTGCTGTGCCGAGACGGGCGCCGCAAGGCCCCGGCGGAGGTTCTCCAGCGTGCCCCGCTCGCTGAAGCCCGCCCCGCGGAACGGGCCCTCGTCGCGGTCCGCGATCCACCGGTGCCAGGCCGCCTCCACCTGCGCCACGGTGAGCGCCGAGCCGTACCGGGCCAGCAGCAGCCCGGAGAAGATCGCGTACTCGGTGTCGTCCGTGCCGGAGGGCTGCTCGACGACGTACCCCGTGATGCGGCCCCAGCGGGCGCGGATCTCGGACGGCCTCATGTTCTCTGCGGGCGCGCCCAGCGCGTCGCCGACGGCGAGACCGAGGAGCGCGCCGCGCGCCCGTTCCCGCAGGCCGGAGGCGTCTTTGGGGGCCGGGGCCGGGGGAGTGCAGGCGATGGAAGCCATACGGAGCCTCTCCTCTCAGGGCGCGCCCCGTCCCCGGTCCGGGGCGCGGAACCGCTGTGCGGATCTGTGCCACCGGAGCCGTCCCGCCGAGCCTCATCGGCCTCACCATCACCCGTCCGACATCTGTGCAGAGGAGTACACGGATGAGCACTCAGCGCCAAAGACGCAGGTTAGCGCAGCCTTTCCTTGCTGGCGGCCCGGCCATGCGCGACGTACTTTGATTGTTGTCAAAAAGTGGAAGCAGTCCAATCAAGCACCCTGGGGGGCCGGTCATGGCCATCATCGAGAACGAGGCGTCGCTGCACGAGGCGCACCGGGACAACCACACCCACCGCGATGTGAACGGCGGCTGGCTGCGCCCGGCCGTCTTCGGCGCGATGGACGGACTGGTGTCCAACCTGGCCCTGATGACCGGTGTCGCCGGCGGATCCGTCGGCCAGCAGACCATCATCATCACCGGCCTCGCGGGCCTTGCCGCCGGGGCCTTCTCCATGGCGGCGGGCGAGTACACCTCCGTCGCCTCGCAGCGCGAGCTGGTGGAGGCCGAGCTGGATGTCGAGCGCCGCGAGCTGCGCAAGCATCCCGAGGACGAGGAGGCGGAGCTGGCGGCGCTGTACGAGGCCCGCGGAGTCGAGCCCGCGCTCGCCCGCGAGGTCGCCCGGCAGCTCTCCCGCGACCCGGAGCAGGCCCTGGAGATACACGCGCGCGAGGAACTCGGCATCGACCCGGGCGACCTGCCCTCCCCGCTGGTGGCCGCCGTCTCCAGCTTCGGGTCCTTCGCGCTCGGTGCTCTGCTGCCCGTCCTGCCGTATCTGCTCGGCGCCCACGCCCTGTGGCCCGCGGTGCTGCTCGCCCTGCTCGGACTGTTCGCCTGCGGTGCGGTCGTGGCCAAGGTGACGGCGCGGAGCTGGTGGTTCAGCGGGCTGCGGCAGCTCGCCCTCGGTGGTGCGGCGGCGGGTGTGACCTACGTCCTGGGTGGCCTGCTCGGTACGGCCGTAGGATGAAAAGCGCGCTACGTGTGCGAGGGACCGTACGAGTAGTTGTTACCGGTTGGTTTCAAGTACTTAACCACCGGGCATGAGCCGTAAGCACCGCGGGCAATGACGCCTGCGCCGCACCTTCGCGGTGGGTGACGACGCCCGCCCCGCCCCGGCCCGACGGACATCGATCTGTCCGCCTGTGCCCCCCTGACTTCATCGCCGTTGCGTGGAACCCGCGCCACGCCCCGCCGATGTCCGCATGCTGGAACGGACTATCCGCTTCCCGAGAACCGCTCCATCATGTAACCTGCACGAAATTTGCACCCGACGCAGAGGGCCAACGTCGTCCCTCGGCACTGCACATGCCACATGACGACGACGGGAGAGCCGATGCGTACGCCGCGCCAGCCGTCCCAGCACTCCACGAATGGCCAGAACTGGTCGTTCATGGATGCTCGCCCTGCCGCACAGGGTATGTACGACCCCCGCAACGAGCACGACGCCTGTGGCGTCGGCTTCGTCGCCACCCTTACCGGCGAGGCGAGCCATACGCTGGTCGAACAGGCGCTCACGGTTCTGCGCAACCTGGAGCACCGCGGTGCCACCGGCTCCGAGCCCGACTCCGGTGACGGCGCCGGCATCCTCTCCCAGGTGCCCGACGCCTTCCTCCGTGACGTGGCCGGTTTCGAACTGCCCGAGGCGGGCGGCTACGCCGTCGGCATCGCCTTCCTGCCCGAGGCGACGACCGCCGAGGCCGTCTCACAGATCGAGACGATCGCCGCGGACGAGGGTCTGACCGTCCTCGGCTGGCGTGAGGTCCCGGTCGCCCCCGAGCTGCTGGGCGCCACCGCCCGCTCCACCATGCCCGTCTTCCGTCAGCTCTTCGTCACGGACCGCGCGAGCCGGGGCATCGACCTCGACCGCAAGGCGTTCGTGCTGCGCAAGCGCGCCGAGCGTGAGGCCGGCGTGTACTTCCCGTCGCTGTCCGCGCGCACGATCGTCTACAAGGGCATGCTGACCACCGGCCAGCTCGAACCCTTCTTCCCGGACCTGTCCGACCGCCGCTTCACCACGGCCATCGCGCTGGTCCACTCGCGCTTCTCCACCAACACCTTCCCGAGCTGGCCGCTCGCCCACCCGTACCGGTTCGTCGCCCACAACGGCGAGATCAACACGGTCAAGGGCAACCGCAACTGGATGCGCGCCCGCGAGTCGCAGCTGGTCTCCGATCTGTTCGGCCCCCAGGAGAAGCTGGAGCGGATCTTCCCGATCTGCACACCGGACGCCTCCGACTCCGCCTCCTTCGACGAGGTGCTCGAACTCCTGCACCTCGGCGGCCGCTCCCTGCCGCACTCCGTGCTGATGATGATCCCGGAGGCGTGGGAGAACCACGAATCCATGAACTCCGGGGACGCGGCCCGGCGCGCGTTCTACCAGTTCCACTCCACGATGATGGAGCCCTGGGACGGCCCCGCCTGCGTCACCTTCACCGACGGCACCCAGGTCGGCGCGGTACTCGACCGCAACGGTCTGCGCCCCGGCCGCTACTGGGTCACCGACGACGGCCTCGTCGTCCTCGCCTCCGAGGTCGGCGTCCTCGACATCGACCCCGCCAGGGTCGTCCGCAAGGGCCGGCTGCAGCCCGGCCGGATGTTCCTCGTCGACACCGCCGAGCACCGCATCATCGAGGACGACGAGATCAAGGCGACTCTCGCCGCCGCGCAGCCGTACCAGGACTGGCTGGAGGCCGGCGAGATCGAGCTGGGCGACCTGCCCGAGCGCGAGCACATCGTGCACACCCACGCCTCGGTCACCCGCCGCCAGCAGACCTTCGGCTACACCGAGGAGGAGCTGCGCGTCCTCCTCGCGCCGATGGCCAAGGCCGGTGCCGAGCCGATCGGCTCCATGGGCACCGACTCGCCGATCGCCGCGCTCTCCGAGCGCCCGCGTCTGCTCTTCGACTACTTCACCCAGCTGTTCGCGCAGGTCACCAACCCGCCGCTGGACGCGATCCGCGAGGAGCTGGTCACCTCCCTGCGCTCGGCGCTGGGCCCGCAGGGCAACCTGCTGCAGCCGGCCGCGGCCTCCTGCCGCAGCGTCGTCCTGCCCTTCCCGGTGATCGACAACGACGAGCTGGCCAAGCTCATCCACATCAACGCCGACGGCGACATGCCCGGCATGAAGGCCGCCACCCTCTCCGGCCTCTACCGGGTCTCCGGCGGCGGCGACGCCCTCGCCGGACGCCTGGCGGAGATCTGCGCCGAGGCCGACGCCGCCATCGAGAACGGCGCCCGCCTGATCGTGCTCTCCGACCGGCACTCCGACGCCGAGCACGCGCCGATCCCCTCGCTGCTGCTCACCGCGGCCGTCCACCACCACCTCATCCGCACCAAGCAGCGCACCCACGTGGGCCTGCTGGTCGAGGCGGGCGACGTCCGCGAGGTCCACCACGTCGCCCTGCTCATCGGCTTCGGCGCCGCGGCCGTCAACCCGTACCTGGCGATGGAGTCCGTCGAGGACCTGGTCCGAGCGGGAACGTTCCTGCCGGGCGTCGAGCCCGAGAAGGCGATCCGCAACCTGATCCACGCCCTCGGCAAGGGCGTCCTGAAGGTCATGTCCAAGATGGGCATCTCGACCGTCGCCTCCTACCGCGGCGCCCAGGTCTTCGAGGCCGTCGGCCTGGACGATGCCTTCGTCGAGGAGTACTTCAACGGCACGGCCACCAAGATCGGCGGCGTCGGCATCGACGTTATCGCCGAGGAGGTCGCCGCCCGCCACGCCAAGGCCTACCCGGCTTCCGGCATCGCTCCCGCGCACCGCGCGCTGGAGATCGGCGGCGAGTACCAGTGGCGCCGCGAGGGCGAGCCGCACCTGTTCGACCCGGAGACGGTCTTCCGCCTCCAGCACTCGACGCGCACCGGCCGCTACGACATCTTCAAGATGTACACGTCCCGTGTGAACGAGCAGTCCGAGCGCCTGATGACGCTGCGCGGCCTGTTCGGCTTCACCTCCGGCCGCGCGCCGGTCCCCGTCGACGAGGTCGAGCCGGTCTCCGAGATCGTCAAGCGCTTCTCCACGGGCGCCATGTCGTACGGCTCCATCTCCAAGGAGGCGCACGAGACACTCGCCATCGCCATGAACCAGCTGGGCGCCAAGTCCAACACCGGTGAGGGCGGCGAGGACCCCGAGCGCCTGTACGACCCGGCCCGCCGCTCGGCGATCAAGCAGGTGGCCTCCGGCCGCTTCGGCGTGACCTCCGAGTACCTGGTCAACGCGGACGACATCCAGATCAAGATGGCCCAGGGCGCCAAGCCCGGCGAGGGCGGCCAGCTCCCCGGCCACAAGGTCTACCCGTGGGTGGCCAGGACCCGGCACTCGACGCCCGGTGTCGGCCTGATCTCCCCGCCGCCGCACCACGACATCTACTCCATCGAGGACCTGGCCCAGCTGATCCACGACCTGAAGAACGCGAACCCGCAGGCGCGGGTTCACGTGAAGCTGGTCTCGGAGGTCGGCGTCGGCACGGTCGCCGCGGGTGTCTCGAAGGCGCACGCGGACGTCGTCCTGATCTCCGGCCACGACGGCGGCACGGGTGCCTCCCCGCTGACCTCCCTCAAGCACGCCGGCGGTCCCTGGGAACTCGGCCTCGCCGAGACCCAGCAGACGCTGCTGCTCAACGGGCTGCGCGACCGCATCGTCGTGCAGACCGACGGCCAGCTCAAGACCGGACGTGACGTCGTCATCGCCGCGCTGCTCGGCGCCGAGGAGTTCGGTTTCGCGACCGCGCCGCTCGTCGTCTCCGGCTGCGTCATGATGCGCGTCTGCCACCTGGACACCTGCCCGGTCGGCATCGCCACCCAGAACCCGGTGCTGCGCGAGCGCTTCGCCGGCAAGGCCGAGTTCGTCGTGAACTTCTTCCGGTTCATCGCCGAAGAGGTCCGCGAACTGCTCGCGGAGCTGGGCTTCCGCTCCATCGAGGAGGCCGTCGGCCACGCCGAGGTCCTCGACGTGACCCGCGCGGTCGACCACTGGAAGGCACAGGGCCTGGACCTGGAGCCGCTGCTCCACGTGCCCGAGCTGCCCGAGGGCGCGGTGCGCCACCAGGTCGTCGCCCAGGACCACGGCCTGGAGAAGGCGCTCGACAACGAGCTGATCAAGCTCGCCGCCGACGCCCTGGCCGCGAACTCCCAGACCGAGGCCCAGCCGGTGCGCGCCCAGGTCGCGATCCGCAACATCAACCGCACCGTCGGCACCATGCTCGGCCACGAGGTCACGAAGAAGTTCGGCGGCGCGGGCCTGCCCGACGACACGATCGACATCACCTTCACCGGGTCGGCGGGCCAGTCCTTCGGCGCCTTCCTGCCGCGCGGCATCACGCTGCGGCTGGAGGGCGACGCCAACGACTACGTCGGCAAGGGCCTGTCCGGCGGCCGGGTCGTCGTACGCCCGGACCGCGCGGCCGAGCACCTCACCGAGTACTCGACGATCGCGGGCAACACCCTCGCCTACGGCGCGACCGGCGGCGAGCTGTTCCTGCGCGGTCGTACCGGCGAGCGGTTCTGCGTCCGCAACTCCGGTGCGCTGGTGGTGTCGGAGGGCGTGGGCGACCACGGCTGCGAGTACATGACCGGTGGGTACGCGGTCGTGCTCGGCGAGACGGGCCGCAACTTCGCGGCCGGCATGTCGGGCGGCATCGCCTACGTCATCGACCTGGACCGCGGCAACGTCAACGCCGGCAACCACGGCTCCATCGAGGCCCTGGACGACGCCGACCGGCAGTGGCTGCACGACGTGGTGCGCCGGCACGCCGAGGAGACCGGCTCCACGGTCGCCGGGAAGCTCCTCGCCGACTGGCCCGTCGCCGTGGACCGCTTCAGCAAGATCATCCCCAGCACGTACAAGGCAGTGCTCGCCGCCAAGGACGCCGCCGAGCGAGCCGGTCTCACCGAGACCGAGATCACCGAGAAGATGATGGAGGCGGCGACCCATGGCTGATCCCAAGGGCTTCCTGACGCACGGCCGCGAGGTCGCCCGGTCCCGCCCGGCGGGCGAGCGCGTCAAGGACTGGAACGAGGTCTACGTTCCCGGTTCGCTGCTGCCGATCATCAGCAAGCAGGCCGGCCGGTGCATGGACTGCGGCATCCCGTTCTGCCACAACGGCTGTCCGCTCGGGAACCTGATCCCCGAGTGGAACGACTACGCCTACCGCGAGGACTGGACCGAGGCCTCCGAGCGGCTGCACGCCACGAACAACTTCCCGGAGTTCACCGGCCGCCTGTGCCCGGCCCCGTGCGAGTCGGCGTGCGTGCTCGGCATCAACCAGCAGCCGGTCACCATCAAGAACGTCGAGGTCTCGATCATCGACAAGGCGTGGGACAGCGGCACCGTCAAGCCGCAGGCCCCCGAGCGCCTGTCCGGCAAGACGGTCGCGGTCATCGGCTCGGGCCCGGCCGGCCTGGCCGCCGCCCAGCAGCTGACCCGGGCCGGTCACACGGTCGCGGTGTACGAGCGCGCGGACCGCGTCGGCGGCCTCCTGCGCTACGGCATCCCCGAGTTCAAGATGGAGAAGCGGCACATCAACCGCCGTATCGAGCAGATGCGCGCGGAGGGCACCCGCTTCCGTACCGGCGTCGAGATCGGCCGCGACCTCACGGCGACGGACCTGCGCAAGCGGTACGACGCCGTGGTGATCGCCGCGGGCGCGACCACCGCACGCGACCTCCCGGCCCCCGGCCGCGAGCTGACGGGCGTCCACCAGGCCATGGAGTACCTGCCCCTGGCCAACAAGGTGCAGGAGGGCGACTACGTCACCCCGCCGATCTCGGCCGAGGGCAAGCACGTCGTCGTGATCGGCGGCGGCGACACGGGCGCCGACTGTGTGGGCACGGCCCACCGCCAGGGCGCGGCCTCCGTCACCCAGCTCGAGATCATGCCCCGCCCGAACGACGAGCGGCACCCGGTCAGCCAGCCGTGGCCGACCTTCCCGATCCTCTACAAGGTCACCTCGGCCCACGAGGAGGGCGGCGAGCGCATCTACTCGGCCTCCACGACCCACTTCGAGGGCGACGAGGACGGCCAGGTGCAGTGGCTGCACCTCGCCGAGGTCGAGTTCGTGGACGGCAAGCTGACCCAGAAGCCGGACACCGCGCGCAAGATCCCGGCGCAACTGGTCACCCTGGCCATGGGCTTCACCGGCACCGACCGCGAGAACGGCCTGGTCGAGCAGTTCGGCCTGGAGCTCGACGAGCGCGGCAACATCGCCCGCGACGCCGACTTCCAGACGAACGTTCCGGGTGTGTTCGTGGCGGGCGACGCCGGCCGCGGCCAGTCCCTGATCGTGTGGGCGATCGCCGAGGGCCGCTCGGCAGCCCGGGGCGTCGACCGCTACCTCACGGGCGCCAGCGACCTGCCGGCCCCCATCCGCCCGACGGACCGCTCCCTGATGGTCTGATCCACCCGGACGTGACCTGACGGTCACCCACCCACGTCCCGTACAAAGGCGTACGGAACACAGACGGCGCCTGCCCCGTCCCCGACCGGACCCTGGGCAGGCGCCGTCGCATGCGCCGGACCGCTCGGCTCGTCCGCTGCGCGGACGCGGTCCGCCGGAGCGGGCCGGCTACCCCGTGAGCGAGCCGGGGTCCTTCTCCAGCAGGGCCACTATCGTGCGGTGCCCCGTCTGGCGGTTGTCGCCCGCCGCCGGCCGGCCGTCGCGCAGGAGCGCCACCTCGACGGTCACCGTGCCGGGCTCGTCCTCCCGGCGGCTCGTGACGTACGTGTACCCGGGTCCGTACGCCGCCTCCAGGCCCGCACGGAGTTCGTCCTCGATGTCCAGCGCCAGCCAGCGCCGGGCCTCGGCCAGGGCCTCCCGCCGTGCCCGCGCCCCGTGCGCCAGCAGTTCCCGCACACAGCCGGGAGAGCCGCGGCGAGCGGCCGCCACCAGCGGGGGTTCGCCGCCGGGACCGGGCAGGTCCGGGTCCGCGCCCGCAGCCAGCAGCGCCCGTACGACCGCCACGTGTCCGCTCTGCACCGCCCACGTCAGTGCCCGGAACCCGTAGTCCTCCCGCAGGTCCGGCACGGCCCCGGCCGCCAGCAGCGCCCGTACGACCTCGGTGTGGCCCCCGCAGGCGGCCCCGCACAGCGGCGCGTCGGCACCCGAGCTGAGGCGGTCGGGGGCGGCGCCCGCCGCCAGCAGCAGCCGTACGATGCCCGGTGCGTCGCTCACCGCCGCCAGGTACAGGGGGGTCTGGCCGTCGGCGTCCACCGACTCGGGGTCGGCGCCCGCGCGCAGCAGTCGCAGGACCGCGTTCTCGTCCCCTGCGTACACCGCCGCGAACAGTCCGGGCGGTTCGTGCGTGTTCATGCCTCGACCCTCGCTCGCCCAGGGCTCCGCGGGCAAAGACATTCCGGGTGTTCTGTGCCACCTCCGGGTGGCGGGGCCGCCCGTGACCGGGACACGAGCGGACCCTGCGCGGCCCCGTCCCGTCCGGCAGGGGCCGGTCCTTTAGGTGTCGCACTCCAGCACGGTCCGGCACAGCCCGCAGCGCGCCCGCACCCGCCCCCGCACGGGCACCCTGATCCGCTGGTGGCAGGTCGGGCAGGGGAAGCAGACGCCCAGCGGGCTGCGCCCGGCCGAGGTGAAGGAGTAGGGCGCACCCGGATGCGCGCCGGGCGCGGAGTGGTCCTGGGCGTACCGGCGGTCCCTGGCGTAGCGGCGGCGGCCCGCCCAGCCGGCCGTCGTCAACGGAGGCTGCTGCTCGTCGCGGCGGGCCTGTGCCAGGCCCTTCCCGTACGCCGTGTACGCCTGCGGGCTGGTGAACCAGATCGAGGGGTCCTCGCCGAACAGCAGGGCGCGCTTGGCGAGGACGTAGCCGAACTCCTCCGGGGTGAGATAGCCGAGCTTCTGCGACGACGCGCCGTCCTCGCGGAAGGCGTCGAGGAGCAGCCAGCCCGCGCCCAGGTACGTCGCCGCCGTGTCGGTGAGGATCTCGTTGTCGCGCGTGCCGGGGAAGGACAGGTCCAGGCGGTGCAGATACACGTGCATCACCTCGTGCGCGAGGGCCGCGCCGATGTCCCGGCGGTGGGTGCGGAACCGGTCGTTCAGCTCCACGAAGTACTCGGGTCCGGCGGCGAGTTCGACGTTCGCCGCGTGGGTCATCTCACGGAAGCTGACGATCATCCGGGCGTCCGGCAGCCGGTAGTGGCGCACCATCTCGTGCGCCACGCGCTGCGCGCCCAGGTGCAGGTCGTCCTGGTCGGAGAAGGCCACGTCGGCCGGGGCCACGCTGGTCGCGAAGGTGCGGACGGTGTCGTACGAGAGGCGCTTGTACAGCGCGGTGATGGCCGCCCGCACCGTGTCCAGGTGCGGATAGCCGTGCTCGACCGGTCCGCCGTTCGCCACGTCCGCACCCCCTGAAGACGCCGAGTCTGCCTCCACTGTAGGCGCGCTTCCTCCCGGTGCGTGCGTGCTTCCTCCCGGCGGTGGAGTGCGGGCGGGCGCGTGGCCGTCGCGGCGTACGCCGGCTGACCGGAACGCGGTTCTTGTCGCCTCGTCCGGCTCCCTCGATCATCCCGCGAGCCAGCGGGAGCATGACATGCATGCCGGTGCCCTCCCGTCGATCGCCGCCCGTCGGCCGCGGACGCCCTCCGCACGGCTGCCACGCGCGCGTTCCGGTTGTCCCGGGAAGACGATCCGCAGTCCGGACAGGAAGGAGACGGCGCCCGCGCGCCCCGTAGGGTGGTCGCCCATGACCACCCGCAACACCGCCACCGGTGATGTCGACCCGGCCGTCCGTGCCGAACTCGCCCGGCTGCGCGACAGCATCGACAACATCGACGCCGCCGTCGTCTACATGCTCGCCGAACGCTTCAAGTGCACCCAGCAGGTCGGCCACCTCAAGGCGGCACATCATCTGCCGCCCGCCGACCCGGCTCGCGAGGCCGCCCAGATCGCCCGGCTCCGCCGGCTCGCCGAGAGCGCCAAGCTCGACCCCGCCTTCGCGGAGAAGCTGCTCAACTTCGTGATCGCTGAAGTGATCAGGCACCATGAGCGGATCGCCGACGACGCCGCATCCACCGTGGACGCGCCGGGGAACTGACCACAGGCGCCGACGGGGCCTTACGTGCGCAGGAGGGCCCCTGCGCCGACAGGTCCGCCGTGCGCACAAGGTCCGCTGTGCCGACGGTTCTTCCGTGCGCACAGGGCTTCCCGCGCCCGGCCTCGGCTCCACGCGGTCGGCGGCTCTCCCGCGCCCGACCGGCCTCCCGCGCCGGACGCGCGGTCGCCCGTTCGGCCGAGTGACTCTTTGTCAGGTCAAAGGGCCACGCGGTAGGACGGTTCGGGCATAAGCTGGTTGCCCAAACGAGGGGACGTCGGGCCATGCCGTCTGATGCGAGAATTCTCATCGTCGACGACCACGAGGACACGCTCTACGCCCTGGAGAGCGCACTGGCCCCGCTGGGCTACCGGCTCACCTGCGCGACCAGCGGCGACGACGCGCTCAAGGAGGTCCTGCGCGGCCAGGTGGGCCTCCTGCTCCTCGATGTGCGCATGCCCAGGGTGAGCGGACTCGACGTCGTGCGGTACATGCGACGCGTGCATCAGACCCAGCACATCCCGGTCGTCCTGCTCACCGGCTTCGGCACCGACACCCAACTCACCTCCGCCGCCTACGGCCTCGGCGTCGCCGACCTGTTGCTCAAACCCGTCGACCCCTGGGCCCTGCGCACCAAGGTCCGCTACCTCTACGACGCCCACCAGCGCTCCCGGGCCCTCGAACAGGAGGTGCGCGCCCTGCGCGCCCGGCTCAAGACGTCCGGCGCGCCCCCGACCCGTGTCCTTCCGTATCCGGAGGCCTACGTGCCGGGCCAGTGCGAGGACGTCTCCGCCGGCACGTCGTCCGCCGGGCGCACCTCGGCGCGCCACGAGGGGCGCATATAGGCGGCACGAGCGACGGGACGCGCGGCACAAGCAGCGCGCGCGGCACAAACAGGGCGCGCGCGGCACGAGGAGAGGGCGTGCGGGCCGTGCGAGGGGGCGCGCGGGTCGTGCGAACGACGCGAGCAGGGCAGTGCCGACAGGACGGACAAAGGACGTGTACCGGACCGCCCCTGTGCGCTGTCCGCGGCATCAGGCAGCATGTCCTTCATGTCCGTACTGACGCGCGACGAAGCGCAGACCCGTGCCCGGCTCCTCGACGTCCACCGCTACGAGATCGAACTCGATCTGACCCGCGGCGACGAGACGTTCGACTCCCGTACCGTCATCCGTTTCACGGTGCGCGACGACCAGCCGACCGCGGACACCTTCGTCGAGCTCAAGCCCGTGGAGCTGCGCTCCGCCACACTGGACGGACAGCCCCTCGACCCGGCGTCCCTCGACGAGAACCGGCTGCCGCTCAGGGATCTCACCCCGGGCGAGCACGAGCTGCGCATCGACGCCGCCATGCGCTACTCGCACACCGGTGAGGGCATGCACCGCTTCACCGACCCCACCGACGGTGAGACCTACGTCTACACCCAGCTCTTCCTGGACGACATCCAGCGGGTCTTCGCCGCCTTCGACCAGCCCGACCTCAAGGCCGTCTTCGACCTGACCGTCAAGGCCCCCGACGGCTGGAGCGTCCTGGCCAACGGCATCACCACGCACGAGGGCGAGGGCATCTGGCGCGCCGCCGCGACCCCCCTCATCTCCACCTACCTCGTCGCCGTCGCCGCCGGCCCCTGGCACTCCGTATACACCGAGCACCGCGGACTGCCCTTCGGCATCCACTGCCGCCGATCCCTCGCCCCGTACCTCGACACCGACGCGGACGAACTCCTTCAGACAACCCGCCAGTGCTTCGACCGCTACCACGAGAAGTTCGAGGAGCCCTACCCCTTCGACTCCTACGACCAGGCGTTCGTCCCCGAGTTCAACGCCGGAGCCATGGAGAACCCCGGCCTCGTCACCTTCCGCGACGAGTTCGTCTACCGCTCCGCCGTCACCGACACCCAGCGCCAGACCCGCGCCATGGTCATCGCCCACGAGATGGCCCACATGTGGTTCGGCGACCTCGTCACCCTGCGCTGGTGGGACGACATCTGGCTGAACGAGTCCTTCGCCGAGTACATGGGCTACCAGACCCTCACCGAAGCGACCCGCTTCACCGACACCTGGACCGAGTTCGGCGTCGCCCGCAAGGCCTGGGGATACGACGCCGACCAGCGCCCCTCCACCCACCCGGTGGCCCCCGACACGGTCGACGACACCGCCTCCGCGCTCCTCAACTTCGACGGCATCTCCTACGCCAAGGGCGCCTCCGCGCTGCGGCAGCTCGTGGCCTGGCTCGGCGAGAAGGACTTCCTCGCCGGCATCAACCACCACTTCGCCCGCCACCGCTTCGGCAACGCCACCCTCGCCGACTTCGTCGACTCCCTCGCCCAGGCCACCGAACGGGACGTGCACGCCTGGGCCGAGTCCTGGCTGCGCACCACCGGCGTCGACACCCTCACCCCGCGCCTCGCCCAGTCCGGCGACGGCACCTCCTCCCTCACCGTCGACCGCGACGGCAGCCGCCCCCACCGCATCGCCGTCGGCCTCTACGACCAGGACCTCGCCCACGACGGCAACCTCATCCTGCGCGAACGCGTCGAGCTGGACATCCCGCAGACCGCACCCCGGCCCCTCGGCAAGCGCCCCGCCCTGCTCCTGCTCAACGACGGCGACCTCACCTACGCCAAGGTCCGCTTCGACCCCGACTCCTTCAAGGTCGTCCTCGGCACCCTGTCCGCCCTGCCCGAGCCGCTCAGCCGCGCGGTCGTGTGGAACGCCCTGCGCGACGGCGTACGCGACGGCCGCCTCCCCGCCGCCGCCTACCTGGAGACCGCCCGCACCCACCTCCCGCAGGAAACCGACCTGGCCCTCGCCGAAGGAGTCCTCGCCTTCGCCTCCGCCCAGGTCGCCGACCGCTATCTGCCGGCCGAGGAGAGGCCCGCCGCCCTCAGCACCCTCACCCGCCTGTGCCGCGACCTCATCCGCCGCACCGAGGACGGCTCCCACCCCGGGCTGCGGCTGATCGCCGTACGCCACTTCATCGACGCCGCCGCCCACCCCGACACCATCGCCGCCTGGCTCGCCGACGGCACGGTGCCCGGCGGACCCGAACTCGACCCCGAGCTGCGCTGGCGCATCCTGGGCCGGCTCGCCGTCCTCGGCGCCATCGACGAGGCCGCGATCGACGGGGAACTCGAACGCGACCCCAGCGCCACCGGCCAGGAAGGCGCCGCCCGCTGCCGCGCCGCCCTGCCCGACCCCGAGGCCAAGCGGCGCGCCTGGGACGCGATGTTCGCCACCGACGAGCAGGGCGATCTGTCCAACTACCTGTTCACGGCCACCGCGCAGGGCTTCTGGCAGCCCGGACAGGCCGATCTCGTCGCCGAGTACGTCGACCGCTACTGGACCGACGCACCCGCCCTCGCCGCCCGCCGCGGCCCGGCCATCGCCGTCGCCGTCGGCCGCTGGGCCTTCCCCCGCTACGCCGTCGACGCGGACACCCTCCGTCGGGGCGAGAAGTGCCTGCGCAAGAAGGACCTCATCCCGGCCCTGCACCGCAGGCTCGTCGACGAACTCGACGACCTGGCACGCGCCTTGCGCGTCCGCGAGGCATAGCCCGCGAGGGCCGGCCGCCGCCCGTCACCGGGTGCCGGCCGGCCCACGCACTCCCCCCTCACCCCGGCACCTCACCCCGAGGTTTCCCGCGCACGGCGATACCCCTTCCGGGCCGGATCGTTGTCCTCAGCAGGCGGGCGAACTCCCCCCGCATGCAGGCATGCTTCCCCCCGCCCCGTGCCCGGAGGACGTCCCATGAGCTTGCCACCCCTCGCCTCAGGCCCCGAAGGCCACAGCGCCCTCGGACCGCTGCTCGCCACCGTCCTCGACGCCCTTGCGGAAGGCACCCGGCAGCGCGGCGGGCCGCTGCCCGCGGGCGGCCCCGCGGCGGTCGCCGCACGGGTCCGCGACGCCGTCGGCGACGTACTGCCGGACAAGGGCGACCCGGACGCCGTACACACCCTCGTACGCGCCTTCGCGGCGGGCGCCGCCGACCCCGCCGACCCCCGGTGCGCCGCCCATCTGCACTGCCCGCCCCTCGCCGTCGCCACCGCCGCCGACCTCGCCGCCTCCGCCCTCAACCCCTCCCTCGACTCCTGGGACCAGGCCCCGGCGGCATCCGAACTGGAATCCCTAGTCACCGCGGCCCTCGCCCAGGAGGCCGGTGCGGCCACCGCCCTCGTCACCACCGGCGGCACCGAGTCCAACCAACTCGCCCTCCTCCTGGCCCGCGAAACCCACGGCGGTGTCCGGCTCGTCTGCGGAGCAGCCGCCCACCACTCCCTGCCCCGCGCCGCCTGGCTCCTCGGCCTTCCCGAACCCGTCGTCCTCCCCACCCCGCGCGGCACCCTCGACCCCGCCGCCCTCGCCGAAGCGCTCACCGGCCTGCCCCAGACGCGCGGACCGGTCCTCGTAGCCGCCACCGCGGGCACCACCGACGCCGGACTCATCGACCCCCTGCCCGACATCGCCGCCGTGTGCGCCGCACACGGCGCCCGCCTCCACATCGACGCCGCGTACGGAGGCGGACTCCTCTTCAGCGACCGCCACCGCCCGAAGCTGACCGGGCTGGACCGCGCCCACACCGTCACCCTCGACCTGCACAAACTCGGCTGGCAGCCGGTCGCCGCCGGCCTCCTCGCCGTGCACGACCCGCACGACCTGCGGGCCCTGCGCCACCGAGCGGACTACCTCAACGCCGACGACGACACCGAGGCGGGCCTGCCCGACCTCCTCGGGCGCTCCCTGCGCACCACCAGGCGCCCCGACATCCTCAAGATCGCCGTCACCCTCAAGACCCTCGGCCGCACCGGACTCGGCGCCCTCGTCGACCACGTCTGCGCCCGCGCACAGGAACTCGCCCGGCTCGTCCGTGCACACCCCGCCTTCGAGCTCTACGCCCCGCCCACCATCAGCACCGTCCTGTTCCGGCCCGCCGGAGCCCGCGACGACACCGTCGCCGCCGTCCGCCGCACCCTCCTCCACGACGGCCGCGCCGTCCTCGGCCGCGCCCGGCTCGACGGCCGCCTCTGGCTCAAGGCCACCCTCCTCAACCCCCACACCCGGCCCGGCGACCTGGCCGCGCTCCTGAACCTGGTGGAAGGAAGCACGCCCCGATGACCCACCTCCCGCGCCACGACCCCCCGGCCCCCCGCGACCTGGTCGGCATCGGCATCGGCCCGTTCAACCTCTCCCTCGCCGCCCTCGCCCACCCCCTCGCCGAACTCGACACCGCCTTCTACGAGCAGCGCCCCGGCTTCGACTGGCACCCCGGCCTCCTCATCGACGGCGCCACCCTCCAGGTCCCCTTCCTCGCCGACCTGGTGACCCTCGCCGACCCCACCAGCCCCTGGTCCTTCCTCAACTACCTCAAGAGCCGCGACCGCCTCTTCCCCTTCTACTTCGCCGAGCGCTTCCACATCCAGCGCGCCGAGTACGACGCCTACTGCCGCTGGGTCGCCGGCCATCTCCCCGGACTCCACTTCGGCCACCAGGTCGACACCGTCCGCTGGGACCCGGAGAACGACGTCTTCGACGTCGGCTTCACCCGAATCAGCCCGGACGGCGAGGCCGAGGCCACCGGCCGGACCCGGGCGCGCACCATCGTCCTGGGCGTCGGCACCGAGCCGCACATCCCCGAACCGCTGTGCCCCCTCGTCGACGCACCCGGCGTGCCCGTCATCCACGCCGCCGACTACCTGCGCCACCGTGAGCGGTTCCTCGCCGCCGGGCACATCACCGTCGTCGGCGCGGGCCAGTCGGGCGCCGAGGTCTTCCTCGACCTGCTGCGCCACCGGCCCGTCGGGCGCGAGAGGATCCACTGGCTCGCCCGCACCGAGGCGTTCGCCCCCATGGAGTACTCCAAGCTGGGCCTGGAACACTTCACACCCGACTACACGCGCTACTTCCACGCCCTCGCCGAACCCGTGCGCGACCGCCTCGTCTCCGCCCAGTGGCAGCTCCACAAGGGCATCGACGCCGGAACCAGCGCCGCCATCCACGACGAGCTGTACCGCCGCACCCTGCACGGCGGCTGGCCCGACGCCGTCCTCACCCCCGGCGTCCGGGTCCGCACCGCGGAGCGCCGCGCCGCCGGCACGATCGAGCTCCACCTGGAACACACCCAGCAGAACGCCCGCTCCCGCCTCACCACCGACGCCGTCGTCCTCGCCACGGGGTACCGCGAACGCCCCCTGGACCGCATCCTCGCCGGGCTCGCCCCCTACCTGAGCCGCGACAGCGGCGAACGGCCCCATATCGACGACCGGTTCCGCATGGTCCTCGACCCCGCCGTCACCGGCCGGATCTACGTCCAGAACGCCGAACTCCACACCCACGGCGTCGGCACCCCGGACCTCGGCCTCGCCGCCTGGCGCAGCGCCACCATCCTCAACTCCCTCACCGGAAAGGAGCCCTACCCGCTGCCCCGGCGCACCGCCTTCACCACCTTCGGACTCCGCCGGCCCGCCCCGGGGCCGTCCGTCCCGGCGGCCCGAGACCTCGCCCCGCTCGCCGGAGAACGGTAGGCGGACGGGAAGCCGAAGGAGCCGGGGAGGCCCGCCGCGCCGAGTCCGCCGTACGGAGTCCGCCCTACGGAGTCCGCCTCCCACGCCCCCTTGAACGCCGGCGGCGCCGACGCGAGAGCCGCGCCGACGCCGCCGATCCGTCCCACCCGTCCCGTCCGAGACCCCGGGACGTCCCAAGACCTCAGAAGACCGCCGTGCCGTTCCGCGTGAGCTTCCAGTCCACCGACGCGAAGTCCTTCGGGTCCAGAACGCCCTTCGCGGTCACCCACTCCGCGATCCGGGTCCGGATCTCGGTCGACTCCGACCACAGCTCCTTCGCCGAGGCCACGTACGGGAAGGCGCCGCCGCCGTTGGCGCGGTAGTTGTTCACCGCGAGCACGAACTGCCGGGCGTCGTCCAGCGGGGCGCCCTGGTAGGTCAGGTTCTTGATGCGGGAACCCGCCGCCTGGGCGATGTCGATGTCGTAGCTCAGCCCCGACACATAGTCGTAGTTGTAGTCCGGGCGGCCGTTCGCGTTGGTCAGCTTCTCCACGTCCACCGCCGCGTCCGCGGCCGTCTGCACGTAGTACTCCGCCGAGTACTCCAGGTACGCCCGGATCTGCGCACCCGTCATCAGCTTCGCCACCAGCGTGTTGTCGTACACGTACAGGCTCGACAGATCCCGGATCGTCACCTCGCCGGCCGGGATCTGAGAGGTGCGCGAGAACGGCGACGCCTGCGCGATCACCGGCAGCGACGCGTACTCCGTGCCCGTCAGCGCCGCCTTGACGACGTCCTCCTGCACCTTGGTGATCAGGTCGATGATCGGGGCGTCCTTGTAGCGCGCCTCCACCGTCGTCAGCGTGTCCGTCGCCCGGCCGACCACCTGGTTGACGTACTTCACCACGGCCGCGTGCTCGTCGGACAGCAGCCTGGTGATCTTCGGGTCGTCGGCGACCGTGTTGGCGTCGCGCAGGGAGGCGGCGACCGACTCGACCTGCCACCTGCCCTTGTCGAAGACCAGCTCGATGTCGAAGAGCGTGAGCCGCTCCGCGTAGCACAGCGGCTCGGACAGCACGACCGTCTTCCCCGTGTGCTCGTTGGCGACCTTCAGCTCCGGGATCTCCACATGCGCGTGCCCCACGAGGATCGCGTCGATGCCCGGCACCTGCCGGGCCACGTTGGCGGCCGCGTTCTCGACGTACGGAAGCTGGTCACCGTACGACGACGTCCCGGAGGCACCGGAGTGCGCCGACACCACCACCACGTCCGCGCCCATCGACCTGAGCTTCGGCACCCACGTCGCTGCCTGCTCCTCCAGCCCCGCGAAGGTGAGCTTCCCCTGCACATAGGCCTTGTCCCAGATCGCGATGCCCGGGTTGGTCAGACCGAGCACCGCGACCTTCACCGGCGGGGCGCCCGGCACATGGAACCTCTTGATGAAGTACGGAGGGAACGCCGGGCGCTGCGTCTTCGCGTCCAGCGCGTTCGCGCCGAGCAGCGGGAAGTGACACTGCGACTCGAACTTCCGCAGCGTCTCGATGCCGTAGTTGAACTCGTGGTTCCCGAGCGCCACCGCGTCGTACCCGATCGCGTTCATCGCCTGCGCCATCGGGTGCACCGGGCCGCCCTTGGCCGTGATCGGGTCGACCTTCGCGTAGTAGTACGTCAGCGGAGTGCCCTGGATCGTGTCGCCCGCGTCCAGCAGCAGCGTGTTGCAGTGGCCCTTCTCCTGCCTGACCTGGTTCACCAGGGTCGAGATCCGGGCCAGGCCCATCGCGTTGCCGGCCTTGTCCGCGTACTCCGCGTCCTTGAAGTAGTCCCAGTTGAAGACGTGGCCGTGCAGATCCGTCGTCCCCATCACCGTCAGCGCGTACCGCTTCGGGCCCTTCTGCGCCCAGGCCGCGGGCGACGCCTCGGCCGCCGGCGCCGCGGCGGCGCCTGCCAGCGCCACCCCCGCGCCGGTCACAGCGGATCTCTTCAGGAACTTCCGGCGGTTCAACGGCATCTCTCGTACTCCTCGGCGAAAGGTCAATGACGCGCGTAGATTTTGACCCGTCCATGGCCAGTCGAAACAGACCCCTGGAGGTTTCGATTCGGTGACCGGTACATGGCCCCGCGTCAGGCCATCGGTGACAGAGTGGGGCGTATGGCCTCCATCCCCGTGGCACCCCCGCCGGACCCCGTCCCCTACGGCACCCCGGAGGTCCCCCGCCTCGCCGTCCGCGGAGAGGCCCACCTCGAGGTCGACCCCGACATCGCCCGCCTCGGCATCACCGTCAGCGCACGCGGCACCGACCGCCGCACCACCCTCGACGACCTCACCCGGCGCAACAGCGCGGTCCTCGACCTCGTCCGGACCTACTCGGGCGCCGTCCAACGGCTGGAGACCGGGCACGTCACGCTCAGTCCCGAACTGACGGAAGGCGGCCACGGCGAACGCGTCCACGCCTACCACGGCCGCGTCCACATCACCGCCGAGCTGACCGACTTCACCGCGCTCGGCGAACTCACCACCCGCCTCGCCGCCCTCGAACTCACCCATGTGGACGGCCCCTGGTGGGACCTCCGCCCCGACTCGCCCGCCCACCGCGAAGCCCGCCGGCAAGCCGTGCACGAGGCGGTGCGACGCGCCCGCGAGTACGCCGATGCCCTCGGCACCACCCTCACGGCCCTCGTCGAGCTCGCCGACATCGGCGCCGAGAACGCCGAGCGGCCTGTTCACGCGGCCCGGACCGCGCGCCGGACAGCCCTCGACGGCACGGATTCCGCGGACGGGCCCGCCGCCCTCGCCCTCGAACCCCGGCGGCACCACGTCTACGCCCGGATCGACGCGCGGTTCACCATGGCGCCGCCGCGGCTGTAGCCGCCGGGCGGCACACGCGCTCACTGAAAAGCGAGGTGCGAGGCGCGAGGGAAAACGCGTCCGCATTTCTCTCTGGGATGCTCATCGGAGCGGGTCGCCGCACAATTCAACACTTGTCAATAAGGCTTCACGCAAAGGTTGTTGAGTGGTCACGTGCAACGAATTCTCTACCCGCCGGTAAGGCATACGCTCGACACATGCGCCGAGCGAAGATCGTCTGCACATTGGGACCCGCAACCGACTCGTACGACCAGATCAAGGCACTGGTCGAAGCCGGAATGGACGTCGCCCGCTTCAACCTCAGCCATGGCAGCCACGCCGACCACGAGGAGCGCTACCAGCGCGTACGCAAGGCGTGCGAGGAGACCGGCCGCAGCGTCGGAGTCCTCGCCGACCTTCAGGGCCCGAAGATCCGACTCGGCCGTTTCACCGAAGGACCCGTACTCCTTGAACGCGGGGACACCTTCACCATCACCGTGGAAGAAGGCGTCGAAGGAGACGGCCAGACCTGCGGAACCACCTATGCCGGTCTCGCCTCCGACGTCATCGCCGGTGAACGCATCCTCGTCGACGACGGCAAGGTGTGCCTGGAGGTCACGTCCGTCGACGGCCCCCGGGTTCACACGACGGTCGTCGAGGGCGGCATGGTCTCGGACCACAAGGGGCTGAACCTGCCGGGCGTCGCCGTCTCCGTCCCCGCGCTCTCCAAGAAGGACGAGGACGACCTGCGCTGGGCCCTGCGCACCGGCTTCGACGTCATCGCCCTCTCCTTCGTCCGCAGCGGCCGGGACGTCAAGGACGTCCACCGCATCATGGAGGAGGAGGGCCGCCGCCTCCCCGTCATCGCCAAGGTGGAGAAACCGCAGGCCGTCGAGAACATCGACGAGATCGTGGCGGCTTTCGACGGCATCATGGTGGCGCGTGGCGACCTGGGCGTCGAAATGCCGCTCGAACAGGTGCCCATCGTCCAGAAGCGCGCCATCAAGCTCGCCAAGCGCAACGCCAAGCCCGTCATCGTCGCCACCCAGATGCTCGACTCGATGATCGAGAACTCGCGCCCGACGCGCGCCGAGGCCTCGGACGTCGCGAACGCCGTCATCGACGGCACGGACGCCGTGATGCTCTCCGGCGAGACCAGCGTCGGCAACTACCCCATCGAGACGGTCAGGACGATGGCCCGTATCGTCGAGGCGGCCGAGGAGGACATCCTCGCCAAGGGGCTGCCGGCCCTGACCGAGAACAGCAAACCGCGCACCCAGGGCGGCGCCGTCGCCCGCGCCGCCGCCGAGATCGGCGACTTCCTCGGAGCGAAGTTCCTGGTCGCCTTCACCCAGTCGGGTGACACCGCCCGCCGGCTGTCCCGCTACCGGTCCCCGATCCCGCTCCTCGCCTTCACCCCCGAGCCGGCCACGCACTCCCAGCTGAACCTCACCTGGGGCGTGGAGACCTTCCTGGGTCCGCATGTCGACTCCACGGACGCGATGGTCGAGCAGGTCGACGAGCTGCTGCTGACGTACGGCCGCTGCGAGCGGGGCGACATCGTGGTGATCACGGCGGGCTCGCCGCCCGGGGTGTCGGGCTCGACGAACATGGTCCGGGTCCACCACGTCGGCGAGGACGACAGCCCGAAGTAGGCGGCGCGAACACCGGGGGCCCGCTTTTTGGTGGGGCCCTTGCGTGTCATCAGTACTTGGGGCCGACGTGGGCGTCGAGGAGGGCGACGGAGGCCTTGCGGGCGACGGACACGTTGCGTGCGTTGGCCAGTGTCCACTCGACACCCAACCGGTCCAGAGTGTCCGTGAAGAGCTGGACGATGTCACGGGACAGGTTGGTGAAGAAGTACCGCGGATACTCGTAGCGCCTGCGCTCACCGCGGACGAGCCGGGTGGTCCAGTTGATGGTGCGGCAGCCGTCGGAGTGGATGAGGCCGCGGATGAAATCCCAGGGGTGGGCATCGACGATGTCCTGCTGCCAGGGTTCGAGGACGATGCGGCGCTCGTGCTTCTTGCCGGGGCCGTGCTGGGGGAAGAGGCAGGGCCAGTGCTTGCTGGAGCTGCTGACCGCTACGCAACCCTGTCTCCCGACACGGAAGACGCTGTTCGACGGGCGCACCGCACGCATCGCTTCCTCACATGCGTCGATGATGCCCGGCCAGGCCCTGTCCAGGACCACGCGCAGGAAGTAGACGTCTCTGCGGTGAGGACTGATGCAGCCGTCGCCGAGGTAGAGGCCGAGAAGGTAGGCGTATGCGGCAGGGGCTTCTGGCGGACTCGGGACTTCCTGACACCGGGGACAGGGATGGCCCGCGCGTGGGCCGGCTTCGGTGCGCGTCCGCCAGGAGCGGATCGCAGACCGAGAAATCCCCGTCTCCCTGCTGACGGAGTTCAGACTGCGCCCCTCAGCCACGAGAGCCAGGGCTCGTTTGCGTGTGCCCATGTCGTACATGGGTCCACTCTGTGCGACTGATCATCCTTGTGTGCAGCAAAAAGCGGACGTTCACGAGAAATGAGAACGTCCGCATCTGGATGGCGACCTTGGAATCTTAGGAAAAGTGCCCCGGGTGGGATTCGAACCCACACTGTATGCTGTTTGAGAGCACTGCCTCTACCGGCTGGGCTACCGGGGCCCAACGAATCGAAGGTTGATCCCGACCCGCTGCGTGTCCACCATACCGCAGCTAGGTAGGCTTCTGGGAGCAGTACTTGCCTGCCCCGGAACAAGGAGCCCGAGTGACCGCCTCCGAGTCGCCCCAGCCCGTTGCCGACGACGACAAGTCGCACGTGCCCCCGCTGACGACCCGTGTCGTCATCGCGGAGGACGAGGCGCTCATCCGGCTCGACCTCAAAGAGATGCTCGAGGAGGAGGGCTACAGCGTCGTCGGGGAGGCCGGCGATGGCGAGCAGGCGGTGGAGCTGGCCCGTGAGCACCGGCCCGATCTGGTGATCCTCGACGTGAAGATGCCGAAGCTCGACGGCATCTCGGCGGCCGAGCAGATCGCCGAGGAGCGCATCGCCCCGGTGCTGATGCTGACCGCCTTCTCGCAGCGCGACCTCGTCGAGCGTGCGCGTGACGCCGGGGCCATGGCGTACCTGGTGAAGCCGTTCAGCAAGAGCGACGTCGTTCCGGCGATCGAGATGGCCGTCTCGCGGTTCAACGAGCTGAAGACGCTGGAGCAGGAGGTCGCGGACCTCACCCAGCGGCTGGAGACCCGCAAGCTGGTGGACCGGGCGAAGTCGATCCTGCAGACGGAGTACGGGCTGACCGAGCCGGCCGCCTTCCGCTGGATCCAGAAGACCTCCATGGACCGGCGGATGTCGATGCAGCAGGTCGCCGAGGCGGTCATCCAGGACGCCGAGGAGAAGAAGGCCTCCAAGGACTGAACAGGGCGTACGGCGCGGGGTGTCGCACCGCGCCGTACGCGCGTACCGCATACGGCGAGGCCCGCACCCCGGGCAGGGGGTGCGGGCCTCGCCGTGTGCCGTACGCGGGAGCGGTCAGTCCTCGCCGAGGTACGCCTTCCGTACCGACTCGTCGTGCAGCAGGTCCTGCCCGGAGCCGGAGAGCACGATGTTCCCGACCTCCATGACATGACCGTGGTCGGCGAGCGACAGGGCCGCCTGGGCGTTCTGTTCGACCAGGAGGATCGTCGTGCCCTGGGACTTCAGCTCGGCGACGGTCGCCATGATCTTCTGCATCATGATGGGGGAGAGGCCCATCGACGGCTCGTCGAGCATGAGCAGCTTCGGCTGGGACATCAGGGCCCGGCCCATCGCCAGCATCTGCTGCTCGCCGCCGGAGAGGGTGCCCGCGGCCTGCTTCCTGCGCTCCCCGAGGATGGGGAAGAGGTCGTAGGCCCGCTGGATGTCCTTCTCGATGCCCGGTTTGTCACTGCGCAGGAACGCCCCGAGCCGCAGGTTGTCCTCGATGGTCATGCGGGGGAAGATGTGCCGCCCCTCGGGGGAGTGGGCGAGTCCGAGGGAGACCACCTGGTGGGCGGGGATCTTCTTGAGCGACCTGCCGTTGAACCTGATCTGGCCGCCGACCGGCTTGAGGAGGCCGGAGAGCGTGCGCAGGGTGGTGGTCTTGCCGGCGCCGTTGGTGCCGATGAGGGTGACGATCTCGCCGGCGTCGACCTTGAAGGAGATGCCCTTGACGGCTTCGATCTTGCCGTAGGCGACCCGGAGGTCCTCGACCTCGAGCAGTGCGGTCATCGGTCGTTCTCCTTGCCGGGCGCGGCGTCCGTCGTGGTCTCGGCGTGTGCCTCGGCGGCCTCGACCTCGGCGACCTCTTCGTCGCCGGGGGCGTTCTCGAAGGGTTCTCCGAGGTAGGCGGCGATGACGCGTTCGTCGCCCTGGACGGTCGCGCTGTTGCCCTCGATGAGCTTTTCGCCCTGGACGAGGACGGCGACGCGGTCGCAGAGGTTGAAGATGAAACGCATGTCGTGCTCGATGACGAGGACGGCGATGCCCATGTCGCGGATGGCGAAGACGAGTTCCTCGGTGGTCCGGGTCTCCTGGGGGTTCATGCCGGCGGTGGGCTCGTCGAGGAGGAGCAGGCCGGGTTCGCTGGCGAGGGCGCGGGCGATCTCGAGCTTGCGCTGTTCGCCGTAGGGGAGGTTGCGGGCGAGGTGTTCGGCCTTGTCGGCGAGGCCGACGAACTCCAGGAGTTCCATGGCGCGTTCGCGGGAGGCGGCTTCCGCCCGGTGGAAGCCGGGGCCGCGCAGTACGGCGGACCAGAAGCCTTCTTTGGTGCGGGTGTGGCGGCCGACCAGTACGTTCTCCAGGACCGTCATGTTGGAGAAGAGACGGATGTTCTGGAAGGTGCGGGCGATGCCGGCGGCGGTGACCTTGAAGGACTTGGGCGGCAGGACGTTGCCCTTGTAGCGGACCTCGCCCTCGGTGGGGATGTACAGGCCCGTCAGGCAGTTGAAGAAGGTGGTCTTGCCGGCGCCGTTGGGGCCGATGAGACCGACGATCTCGCCGCTGTTGACGGTGAGGTTGACGTCGTGCACGGCGGTGAGGCCGCCGAAGCGCATGGTGACGCCGCGTGCGTCGAGCACGGCCTCGCCGGGGGCGGTGGCGTCCTGGGTGGTGGTGTCGGTGGTCATGGTGGTCAGGCCCCTGTCGTGCCGAGGACTGTGGGCGCTTCCGCCTCTTCGTGGAATTCCAGCCGGCGACGGCGGTTCGGGATGAGGCCCTCCGGACGGAAGCGCATCAGCAGGATGAGCGCGAGACCGAAGGCGAAGAGCTGGAAGTCGCCGAGGAACTGGAGCTTGTTGGGGATGAGGAAGAGCAGTGCGGCACCGATGAGGGGGCCGCTGATGGTGCCCATGCCGCCGAGGACGACCGCGGCGAGCAGGAAGGCCGAGTTGGGCGGGATGGGGCCGGCGAACAGGTACTGCTCGGGGGTGACCGTGTAGGTGACGTGCGCCTGGACGGTGCCGGCCAGGCCGGCGAGGGAGGCGCCGACGGCGAAGGCGATGAGCTTGACCCGGAAGCCGTTGATGCCCATGGCGAGGGCGGCGGTCTCGTCCTCGCGGATGGCGACCCAGGCGCGGCCGATGCGGGAGTTGCCGCTGCGCCGGAAGACGAGCACGACGACGGCGGTGATGATCAGCATCAGGAAGAAGTAGTTGGCGAAGCGGCCGATGGAGAACCCGGCGATGTCGTGCTGGGCGCCGAAGTCGAAGCCGAGGACGTCGAGGTTCGGGATCGACGCGATGCCGTTGGAGCCGTTGGTGACGTCCGGGCCGGAGGTGCCGTCCAGGTTGTTCGCCGTGATCCGGAAGATCTCACCGAAGCCGAGGGTGACGATGGCGAGGTAGTCGCCGCGCAGGCGCAGGGTGGGGGCGCCGATGAGGACGCCGAACACCAGGGAGGCGGCGGCGCCGATGAGGACGGCGGCCCAGAACGGGAAGTGGACGTGGAAGGGCGAGTTGGGGGAGCCGGAGACCAGGCCCGCGGCGTAGGCGCCGACACCGAGGAAGGCGACGTAACCGAGGTCGAGGAGGCCGGCGAGGCCGACGACGATGTTCAGGCCGAGGGCGACGGTGGCGAAGATGAGGATGTAGACGCCGATGGTCGCGTACTGGTCGTCGGTCTGGGTGAAGGGGAACAGGGCCGCCGCGACGAACGCCCCGCAGATGGTGATGTTCTGGTGGCGTGCGGTGATCTGGGAGGCCTGGCTGATCAGGCCGGCCTTGTTCAGGGCGGCGAAGCCGAAGCCGGCGGTGAGCAGGAAGCCGATGAAGAGTTCGTCGTACTCGGTGCCGATGCCGTAGGTGAAGACGATCAGTCCCAGGGCCAGGATTCCGACGATGATCAGGATCTCGGCGTACGAGGGCAGCTTGCCGAGGGGGCGCGGGGTGCCCGAGGCGAAGGCGGCCTTGATCGTCTCCCACTGGTGGGCGGCCCGGTGTTTGACGTGTTCCCAGGACGTGTCGTCGGGGTCGATGGGGTCGGGTTCGGGCCGCTGGAAGGGCAGGGCCAGGGCGCCGATCAGGGCGGCCAGGCTGGTGACGGCCACGAGGTAGCCGCCGGGTTCGAGGTTGACGAGTCCGCCGAGTTCGACGCTGATGGCCAGGACCGTGTACCAGGCGGTGGCGAAGGTGGTGAGGGCGGCGAACTTGAGGGCGCCGTCGGCGCCGGCGGGGACGAGCCAGCCGAGTCCCTTGATGCCGTAGGAGGCGAGGGCGAACAGGGTGGTGAGGACGCCGCCGATGAGGACGAGGACCTGCAGGCCGCCCGGGTAGCCGTAGACGGTGAGGTCACCGGGGAAGTCGGCGGTCCAGGTCCAGGAGAGGAAGGTGGAGATGATGGTGAGGGCGCCGCCGGCGGTGGCGAGGGCGCGGCCGAGGTGCGGCGGGATGCCGATGAGACCGGACGGGGCGCCTGCGGCGGGGGTGCTCGGGGTGTCGGGTGCGGTGGTCTGTGTGGTCATCGGTGTCACGCCCTGTCCGCGACGCGCTCGCCGAGCAGGCCCTGTGGCCTGAACAGCAGCACGAGGATGAGGAGTACGAACGCCCAGACGTCTGCCCAGGACTGGCTGCCGAACTTCTCCATGCCGGGGAGGTCGGCGATGTAGGCGGTGGCCAGGGTCTCGGCGACACCGAGGACGACGCCGCCGATCATGGCTCCGTAGATGTTGCCGATGCCACCGAGGACGGCCGCGGTGAAGGCCTTGAGGCCGAGGATGAAGCCCATGCGGAAGTCGATCTGACCGTACTTCAGGCCGTAGGCGACACCGCCGATGGCGGCGAAGGCGGCACCGAGGGCGAAGGCGACCACGATGATGCGGTCGGTGTTGACGCCCATGAGCTTGGCGGTGTCGGGGTCCTGGGCGGTGGCCTGCATGCCGCGTCCGGTGCGGGTCTTCATGACGAAGTAGGCGAGGACGGCCATGCTGATGGGGGCCGCGATCAGCAGGAAGATGTCACCGGTCTGGATGGTGATGCTGCCGATGTGGAAGGGGCCTCCGCCGATCTGCGGGAAGGTGCGGGCGGACTTGGCGTCGGGGTACCAGGCCCAGACCGCCTGCTGGAGGGCGAGGGAGAGGCCGATGGCCGTGATGAGGGGGGCCAGCCGGGGTGCGGTGCGCAGGGGCCGGTAGGCGAACCGCTCCGCTCCCACGGCCACGGTGACGGCGACCAGGACGGCGCCGACGAGCATCAGGGGCAGGGCGACCCACATGGAGGTGCCGTCGGGCAGGACGTACGCGTAGACCGTGAGGGCGCCGAACGCTCCGGTCATGAAGATCTCGCCGTGGGCGAAGTTGATGAGCTGGACGATGCCGTACACCATGGTGTAGCCGATGGCGACCAGTCCGTACATGGCTCCTAGTAGCAGGCCGTTGACCAGCTGCTGCGGCAGTTCGTTCACCGCATGTCCTCCGAGACTTTTCGGACGTTCGACGGATGTGGCCGGATGCGAGTCCGCGCGGGGCGCCAGTGGAACAGCGCCCCGCGCGGCTCGTGAGGATGGTGCGGGCGTGGTCAGCCGCTGAAGGTGCCGGACTTGACCGCCGTGAAGACACCGTTCTTGATGGCGTAGACGGTGAGCTGCTTGTTGGTGGCGTCACCGTATTCGTCGAAGGAGACCTTGCCGGTCACACCGTCGAAGGAGACGTTCTGCATGGCGGCGGTGACCTTGGCGCGGGCGTCGGAGGGCAGCTTGCCGCTGTTGTCCTCGACGACCTTCTTCACCGCTTCGATGACCGCCCAGGCGGAGTCGTAGGAGTAGCCGCCGTAGGCGGAGTACTCGTCCTTGTAGCCGGCGGCCTTGTAGTCGGAGATGAACTGCTTGGCGGAGGGGAGGGAATCGACGGGGGCGCCGACCGAGGTGGCGAGGTCGCCGGTGCTCTCGGGGCCGGCCAGCTTGCCGTAGGCGTCGTCCTTGATGCCGTCGCCGCCGACGAGCGGGATCTTGGCACCGGCGGCCTTCAACTGCTTGCTGAGCGGGCCTGCCTGCGGGTACTCGCCGCCGTAGTAGACGACGTCGGCGCCGGAGTTCTTCACCTTGGTGACGACCGCGGAGAAGTCCGTGGTGTCGGGGTTGATGTGCTCCGTGCCGACGACCTTGCCGCCGAGCTTCTTGAACTCTTCGGTGAAGGTGCCGGCGAGGCCCGCGCCGTAGGTCTTCTTGTCGTCGATGACGAAGACCTTCTTCTTCTTGGCGTCGTTGTACACGTACTGGGCGGCGAACGGGCCCTGGATGGCGTCCGTGGTGGCGGTGCGGAAGTACGCCTTGTAGGGACGGACCTTCTTGGTCTGCCAGTCGGCGCCCTGGGTGAGGGCGGGGCCGGTGTTGGCCGGTGAGACCTCGACGAGCTTGGCGTCGTCGAAGACCTTCTGCATCGACTCGGCGACGGAGGAGTTCAGCGGGCCGACGACGCCGAGCACGTTGCTGTCGGCGACGAGCTTGGAGGCGTTCTGCTGGCCCTGGGACGGCTGCTTCTGGTCGTCGAGCGCCTCGATCTTGAAGGTGACGCCCTTGACGTAGTTCTGCTTGTTGGCGTTCTTGACGGCGAGGTCGGCCGAGTTCTTGATGCCGAGGCCCATGGCGGACAGGTCGCCGGTCAGTGGCGCGTCGACTCCGATGGTGACGGTGGTCCCGCCGCCGTTGCCGGAGTCCGAGCCCTTGCCGCTGTCGCGCGAGCCGCAGGCGGTGAGGGTCAGTGCACCTGCCGCCAGCGCGGCGGTGATGGCGATGAGCGAACGTTGACGCACGGTCAGTCCTTTCCCTGGCACGGCCCTCCCCCCTGGAAGTGGCCGAGTCGAGCGCTGGGCCGAAGTGACGTTCAGACCGCGCGGTGACTGGCGGTGACTCTAAGCGCGGGTGGGGAACGTGGAGGAGGGTCTGACCGAGGCTGTGACGTTCTTGTTATGACACGAGGTAATGCAGAGCGGTACCGGAGGGGTGGAACAGTGGAATTCCGACCGATTCGCCCCGTCCGCATAGTGAGAATCCGCAGGACGGTACGGTGCTGCGTTCAGGTGTGTCAGCCGTTTTGGTGATTACCGGAAGCGTTGCCGCAGACGGCGTGCAGGGCCGCGGAGAGATCGTGCGCATAGCGTGAGCCGAGGATGTAGCTGTGGACCTCTATTGCGCGCGTATTACGCAGAGTTACGTCCAGGAAAGGGAGTCCGGCGTTCTCGGGGACTTTTCCGCATTCGGTCACATGCAGGGTTATGGCGATCTTGCGGGCAGAACCCGCCTTTGTATGGAAAGGGGGGCGTGGGGACGTGATCACGGAAAGGCCCGCATAGGGCTGGGCCACACGGATCACGGTGACCGGCGGGCCCGACCGCACGCTCAGCAGCACCGACAGGCCGAAGCTCCGGGGCGGGGCGTTCCGGGGCACGGGCCCCGCGGTCAGGTAGACGACGTCGACGACTTGGGAGGGGTACGGCGGGGGAGGCGGTGGCGGCGGCTTCTGCGGGCGGGCGGCGTAGAGGTAGCCGCCGCCCGCGAGGAGGGCGGCGACCGCCGTCGTCGTGAGGAGCACCAGGCGGTGCCGGCCGTACCACCGGGCGAGGCGTTCACGGGGAGGGGCGGGCGGGGGCGAGAGGCCGGGCTCGTCCCACGCGCGCGTGCCCTCGCCGGGCTCTATGGGACCGACCCCGCTCACTGTCGCGGGCCCTTGCTCGGGCCGCCGGTGCGGTACCGGTCGGCACGGCCCTCGCGCGCCCGACGGACTGTCAACTGCTCTACGGCATCGGCGCCCTGACGCCTTTTCACGGCCCGGTCCGCGACCACGACCGTCCTCAGGACCCCGTACCGCCCGTTGAAGAGCCCCCTCGGCCGATGGTCCCCGCGGGTACCGCCCTCCAGCACCGTGCGGGACCCGTACGCGACGATCCGCGCGCACACCTTTTCGAATTCGAAAGGCGCGGTCCGGGGGGACGCCGAGGCGGACACGGCCGCCTCGGCGCTCCTCGTGCCGGAGGAGCCCGAGGGGGCGCAGCCGGCCGTCGCCGCACCCGCCGGCAGGTCCGGTCCGAGTCGTGCTCCACGCACCGTCAGCCCCGGCCTGGGGGCTTTGCCCGTCGCCATGCCATGACGTTAGGGCGCCGCCGGCTCAGGTTCAACGGCGGTGCGGGCGCCGGTTCAGCCCGCGTCGGGGAGGCGGTCCCCGTCGCCCGGCCGTATGTCGCGCAGAAGGCAGGTCAGGCGGGCCGTGCACACCCTCTTGCCGTCCTCGTCGCTGATCACGATCTCGTACGTCGCCGTCGAGCGCCCCCGGTGGACGGGGGTGGCGACGCCGGTGACCAGGCCGGAGCGCACCCCCCGGTGGTGGGTGCAGTTCAGGTCGACGCCGACGGCGATCTTGGAGCTGCCGCCGTGGAGCATGGAGCCGACCGAGCCGAGGGTCTCGGCGAGCACCGCGGAGGCGCCCCCGTGGAGCAGTCCGTACGGCTGGGTGTTGCCCTCCACGGGCATCGTGCCGACGACCCGCTCCGCGGAGGCCTCGATGATCTGGACGCCCATGCGGGTGCCGAGGTGTCCGGCGGAGAAGAGGGCGGGCAGGTCGACGCCGAGCGCGGCGTACTCGTCGACGACTTCCTGTGGGAACTTCACGGCGTGCTGCTCGCCCATGGGGCACGGCTCCGTTCGTCGGTGATCGGTCACTCGCCTCTGGCTGAGCAGACGCTCAGCCGGTCGCCGATTGTTCCAGGCGCACCACGACGGACTTGCTCACGGGGGTGTTGCTGGTGTCGGCCGTCGCGTCCAGCGGGACCAGGACGTTGGTCTCCGGGTAGTAGGCGGCCGCACAGCCACGGGCCGTGGGGTAGTGCACGACTCGGAAGCCGGGGGCGCGCCGCTCGACGCCGTCCTTCCACTCGCTCACCAGGTCGACGTACGACCCGTCGGCCGCGCCCAGGGCCCGTGCGTCCTCCGGGTTCACCAGCACCACCCGGCGGCCGTTCGTGATGCCCCGGTAGCGGTCGTCGAGGCCGTAGATCGTGGTGTTGTACTGGTCGTGCGAGCGCAGGGTCTGCAGCAGCAGCCGGCCCTCGGGCAGCGCCGGGTACTCCACGGGGGCCGCCGTGAAGTTGGCCTTGCCGGTGGTGGTGGGGAAGCGGCGCTCGTCGCGCGGCGCGTGGGGGAGCGCGAAGCCGCCGGGGCGGGCCACGCGCGTGTTGAAGTGCTCGAAACCGGGGATCACGCGGGCGATGCGGTCGCGGATGGTGGCGTAGTCCTTCTCGAACTCCTCCCATGGCACCGTGCTGCCGTCGCCGAGCACGCGGCGCGCGAGACGGCACACGATGGCCGGCTCGGACAGCAGCTGCGGACTCGCGGGCTCCAGACGGCCACGGGAGGCGTGCACCATGCCCATGGAGTCCTCGACGGTCACGAACTGTGCGCCGCTGCCCTGCAGATCGCGCTCCGTGCGGCCCAGGGCGGGCAGGATCAGCGCACGTGTGCCGGTGACGGCGTGCGAGCGGTTCAGCTTGGTCGACACGTGCACGGTGAGACGGGCCCGGCGTAGGGCCGCCTCGGTCACCTCGGTGTCGGGCGTCGCGGACGCGAAGTTGCCGCCCATCGCGAAGAAGACCTTCGCCTTGCCGTCGCGCAGTGCGCGGATGGCCCGTACGACGTCGTAGCCGTGCACGCGCGGCGGGGCGAACCCGAACTCCTTCTCCAGGGCGTCCAGGAAGGCGGGCTCGGGCCGTTCGAAGATGCCCATCGTGCGGTCGCCCTGCACGTTGGAGTGGCCGCGCACCGGGCACACGCCCGCGCCGGGGCGGCCGATGTCGCCGCGCAGCAGCAGGAAGTTGACGACCTCGCGGAGGGTGGGCACGGCGTGCTTGTGCTGGGTGAGGCCCATGGCCCAGCAGACGATGGTGCGCTTCGAGGCGAGGACCATCCGCAGGGCCTGCTCGATCTCGGCGCGGGTGAGACCGGTCGCGGTGAGCGTCTCGTCCCAGTCGGCGGCGCGCGCGGCCTCGGCGAACTCCTCGAAGCCGTGGGTGTGCTCGCGGACGAACTCCTCGTCGACCGCGCCCTCCGTCTGGAGGATCAGCTTGTTGAGGAGACGGAAGAGGGCCTGGTCGCCGCCGATGCGGATCTGCAGGAACAGATCGGTCAGGGCGACACCCTTGAGGATGCCCTGGGGGGTCTGCGGGTTCTTGAAGCGCTCCAGGCCCGCCTCGGGCAGCGGGTTGACGCTGATGATCTTCGCCCCGTTCGCCTTGGCCTTCTCCAGGGCCGACAGCATGCGCGGGTGGTTGGTGCCGGGGTTCTGCCCGGCCACGATGATCAGCTCGGCCTGGTAGATGTCCTCCAGCAGGACGCTGCCCTTGCCGATGCCGATCGTCTCGGTGAGCGCGGAACCGGACGACTCGTGGCACATGTTGGAGCAGTCGGGCAGGTTGTTGGTGCCCAGCTCGCGGGCGAAGAGCTGGTAGAGGAACGCGGTCTCGTTGCTGGTGCGGCCCGAGGTGTAGAAGACGGCCTCGTCGGGGGAGCCCAGCGCGGCGATCTCCTCGGCGATGATGTCGAAGGCCCGCTCCCAGCTGACCGGCTCGTAGCGGTCCGCCCCCTCGGGGAGGTACATGGGGTGCGTCAGACGCCCCTGCTGGCCCAGCCAGTATCCGCTGCGGGTGGCGAGGTCGGCCACGGGGTGCGCGGCGAAGAACTCCGGGGTGACCCGGCGCAGGGTGGCTTCCTCCGCGACCGCCTTCGCGCCGTTCTCACAGAACTCGGCCGTGTGCCGGTGATCGGGCTCGGGCCAGGCGCAGCCCGGGCAGTCGAAGCCGTTCTTCTGGTTGACGCGGAGGAGGGTGAGGGCGGTGCGGCGCACGCCCATCTGCTGCTGGGCGATGCGCATGGCGTGTTCGACGGCGGGCAGTCCCACCGCCGCGTGTTTCGGTTTGCCGACCTGCGGCGCGTCCTGAACCGGGTCCCCCTTGGGCGCCTTGCTGGCCATCGCGGCCCTCCCCTTCTCCCTGTGCGTCCACCTGTGAGGTACGTCTCTGATCTTGTGAGGTGTGTCTTCGATCCTCCCATGCGTGCCGAAAAGGGTCGCGCCAAGGCGTACGGAGGGCGGCGGCCGGCCCCCGGCGTGACGGTGCTCTCCCGTGGTGCCGAGCCGCCCCAGGCCCGGGCGGGCCCGAGTGTCGGTGGGGCGTGGCAGGATCGGGGACGTGGCAGAGACAGCATCGAAGAAGACCGAGAAGACCTCCGGCGGCGGCCGTCCCCGGCTGATGCTCATGGACGGGCACTCGCTGGCCTACCGCGCGTTCTTCGCGCTGCCCGCGGAGAACTTCACGACCGCGACGGGCCAGCCGACGAACGCGATCTACGGCTTCGCGTCGATGCTGGCGAACACGCTGCGCGACGAGACGCCCACGCACTTCGCGGTGGCGTTCGACGTCTCCCGCAAGACCTGGCGCTCCGAGGAGTTCACGGAGTACAAGGCGAACCGGTCGAAGACCCCGGACGAGTTCAAGGGCCAGGTCGAGCTGATCGGCGAGCTGCTGGACGCGATGCGGGCTCCGCGCTTCGCGGTCGAGGGGTTCGAGGCGGACGACGTGATCGCCACGCTGGCCACCGAGGCCGAGGCCGAGGGCTTCGAGGTGCTGATCGTCACCGGGGACCGCGACTCCTTCCAGCTGGTCACCGAGAGCACGACGGTGCTGTACCCGACGAAGGGTGTCTCGGAGCTGACCCGGTTCACCCCGGAGAAGGTTGTCGAGAAGTACGGGCTGACGCCGGCGCAGTACCCGGACTTCGCGGCGCTGCGCGGCGACCCGTCGGACAACCTGCCGGGCATCCCGGGCGTCGGCGAGAAGACGGCCGCGAAGTGGATCAACCAGTTCGGCTCGTTCGCGGAGCTGGTGGAGCGCGTCGACGAGGTCAAGGGCAAGGCCGGGCAGAACCTGCGCGACCATCTGGAGTCGGTGAAGCTGAACCGCCGGCTCACGGAGCTGGAGCGGCGGGTGGAGCTGCCGAAGGCGGTCACCGACCTGGAGCGGGCCGCCTACGACCGTACGGCCGTCGCGATGGTCCTGGACACCCTGGAGATCAGGAACCCCTCGCTGCGTGAGCGGCTCTTCGCCGTCGACCCCGGGGCCGAGGAGGCCGAGACGACGCCGGTCCCGGCGGACGGCGTCACGTTGGACGGCGCGGTGCTGGGTGCGGGCGAGCTGACGCCGTGGCTCGCGGAGCACGCCGGCCAGGCCCTCGGTCTGGCCACGGTCGACTCGTGGGGACTGGGCGTGGGCTCGGTGGCGGAGATCGCGCTCGCCGCGGCCGACGGGGCGGCGGCCTGGTTCGACCCGACGGAGCTGGACGAGGCGGACGAGAAGGCGTTCGCGCAGTGGCTCGCCGATCCGGCCCGGCCCAAGGTGCTGCACAACGCCAAGGGCGCGATGCGCGTCTTCCCCGAGCACGGCTGGTCCCTGGCGGGCGTGACCATGGACACGGCGCTCGCCGCGTACCTGGTGAAGCCGGGCCGCCGTTCCTTCGCGCTGGACGCGCTGTCGCTGGAGTACCTCGGCCGGGAGCTGGCGCCCGCGGCCGCGGCGGACGGCCAGCTCGCGTTCGGTGTCGACGAGGGTGCCGAGGCCGAGGCGCTGATGATCCAGGCCCGCGCGATCCTCGACCTCGGCCAGGCATTCGAGGAGAAGCTGCGGGAGGTCGGTGCGGCGGACCTGCTGCGCGACATGGAGTTGCCCGTCTCCGCGCTGCTCGCCCGTATGGAGCGGTACGGCATCGGGGCGGACCGCACGCATCTGGAGGCCATGGAGCAGTTGTTCGCGGCCGCGGCGCAGCAGGCGGTGAAGGAGGCGCACGCGGCGGCGGGGCACGAGTTCAACCTGGGCTCGCCCAAGCAGCTTCAGGAAGTCCTCTTCGGCGAGCTGGGCCTGCCCAGGACCAAGAAGACCAAGACGGGCTACACGACGGACGCGGACGCGCTGGCGTGGCTCGCCACCCAGACCGACAACGAGCTGCCGGTGATCATGCTGCGCCACCGTGAGCAGGCGAAGCTGCGCGTGACCGTCGAGGGCCTGATCAAGACGGTCGCGGCGGACGGCCGGATCCACACGACGTTCAACCAGACGGTCGCGGCGACCGGCCGGCTGTCGTCGACGGACCCGAACCTGCAGAACATCCCGGTGCGCACGGACGAGGGCAGGGCGATCCGCCGCGGCTTCGTGGTCGGCGAGGGCTTCGAGTCCCTGATGACGGCGGACTACAGCCAGATCGAGCTGCGCGTGATGGCGCACCTGTCGGAGGACGAGGGCCTGATCCAGGCGTTCACCTCCGGTGAGGATCTGCACACCACGGTGGCCTCCCAGGTGTTCGGGGTGGCCCGGGACGCGGTCGACGCGGAGATGCGGCGCAAGATCAAGGCCATGTCGTACGGTCTGGCTTACGGACTGTCGGCCTTCGGTCTGTCCCAGCAGCTGAACATCGAGGCGGCGGAGGCCCGGGCCCTGATGGACACGTACTTCGAGCGCTTCGGCGGAGTACGGGACTATCTGCGCCGGGTGGTGGACGAGGCCCGGGCCACCGGCTACACGGAGACGCTCTTCGGCCGCCGCCGCTACCTCCCGGACCTGAACAGCGACAACCGCCAGCGCCGGGAGACGGCGGAACGCATGGCGCTGAACGCCCCGATCCAGGGCACGGCGGCGGACATCGTCAAGATCGCCATGCTGAACGTGGAGCGGGCCCTGCGCGAGGCCGGTCTCGACTCCCGCATGCTCCTCCAGGTCCACGACGAAATCGTCCTGGAGATCGCTCCCGGCGAGCGCCGGAAGGCGGAGGAACTGGTCCGCCGAGAGATGGCGGCCGCGGTTCAGCTGAGAGCACCGCTGGATGTGTCGGTGGGAGACGGAGGGGACTGGGAGTCGGCGGCGCACTAGAGGCGCGCCGGGCAGCCGTGCCCTTCCCCCCTATGCGGCCCTCGGCCCCGCGGCCGTGGCCCCGATCCGCGCCGGCGGCCGGGGTCAGCGGGGGGTGGGCCGGCTGCGTTCCGGCCGGGGGGCCGACGGGGCGGCGGGGACCGGGCGCAATGCCCTGACCCCCGCCACATACATCGCGAGCCCGACGGCGAGCCCGGCGCCCGCCCCGAAACACACCGGGGGGATCACGTCCCAAGGCTTCGCGGTGGTCCCCCAGGAGGCCCACCACCGGGACGCCCGCTGCACCGCACCCACCGCCGCGCAGCCGCCGATCACCGCACCCGCCAGCCACCGGTCGGCCCAGGACAGCAGTGGCACCTGCGCCTCAGCGCCCGTACCGGCCGGCATCCGCCGGAGCAGGACCGTCAAGAACACCGCGATCACCACCGCGGCCACCACGGAACTGCCGTACTGCGCGTAGGTGTACAGCGGTGTTCCCGCGAATGGCCTTCCCAGCACCGGAAACAACCGCATCCCCCACCGGTCGAGATGCGTGAACGCGTCCCAGACGACATGGGTCAGCGCACCCAGCGCCGCGGAGACGTACCACCGGACGAGCAGCGGGAACGAGATCTTCCGGCGCGGTGTGCCACAGCGCACCAGGGCCGCCACCCGCCCCTGTGCCGCCCGCGGCAGCAGCGCCACCACCGGCTCCCGCAGCACCAGCCACGCCCCCACCAGCGCCCACGCGATGAGCACGTCCACCGTGAACACCCCGGCGACGGAGTGGGTGACGGCACCGAAGTCCATCGCCCCGGACACCGCGCTCGCCGCGACGTAGGTCATGTCGGGCGCGAACGAACCCGCGACGAGGACCGAGGGCACCAGTCGTCCGCGCCCGGATCCGTCCCCGCGTACGGCGGGCAGGACCGCCGCGGCATGGCTGAGGGTGAACGGCACGTCGGCTCCCTCGGCAGACACTCACCGGGTACAACCACCCGGCGATCACAGACGTCCAGTATGAGGGACGGAAGAAACGGGTGAGATGAGCCGCCCCGTGCCGGTGTCCCAGCCCAAGAGCACATGACCAACGGGTGAAAACCGGGCATCAACGGGTGCCGGGGCGACGGAAGTTGTCGTAGGGTCACTTGGTCGCCGTGCTGGGGAGCACGGTCGCACACAGAGAGCGCACCACTACATAAGGTCGTCGACAGGAGGGGTTCACTCAATGGCGGCGCATTTCGGCAGGCGGCTGCGCAAGGGGGCGGCAACCACGGCTGTGGCCGCGGCCGCGGTCGCGGCTCTGGCCGCGTCCCAGGCTCCGGGAGTGACCACCGACGACCAGGGCAGACAGACCACGGGTGCGCAGGCCGCATCCGAACCGGACCCCACCGTCACCGACGGCGGTGACGGCGGTGCCGGCACGGCCACCGGCAACGGCCGCTACTACACGGATCTCCCGCCGCTCAACAGCCCCACCGAGTCCCCCGGCCCGACCGTCGGTCCCACCCCCGGCGGTCCCGGCGGTCCCGTGGGGCCCGCGGTGGCCGGTATCCCGGCCACCGTTCTGGACGCCTACAAGAAGGCGGCCACGGAGCTCCAGCGGTCCAAGCCGGGCTGCAACCTGCCCTGGGAACTGCTCGCCGCCATCGGCCAGGTCGAGTCCGGCCAGGCCCGCGGCGGCCAGGTCGACGCGAACGGCACGACGTACTCGAAGATCCTCGGCCCGCTCCTGGACGGCAACGGCTTCGCGAACATCAAGGACACCGACCACGGCGTCTACGACGGCGACACCACCTACGACCGCGCCGTGGGCCCCATGCAGTTCATCCCGTCCACCTGGGCCTGGGCGGGCCGCGACGGCAACGGCGACGGGGTCAAGGACCCCAACAACATCTACGACGCCGCCCTCGCCGCCGGTCACTACCTGTGCCGTTTCGGCCGTGACCTGTCGGTCCAGTCCGACATGAACGAGGCGATCCTCGGCTACAACGCCTCGCAGGACTATCTGAACACCGTTCTGTCCTGGTACGAGTACTACCGCAAGGGCACGCACTCGGTCCCGGACGGCACCGGCACCGTGCCCAGGCACCACAGCGACTCCGGTGCGAGCCCCGACCCGAAGGCGGGGGAGACCCAGAAGCCCGGCGCCCACAAGCCCGGCCGCCCCCACCAGCCCGGCGGCACCACCCCTCCGGCCCCCTCGACGCCGGGCACGCCCTCGCCCAAGCCGCCCACCGCGAGCGACACGGTGGACCGTCTGACGGACGCCGGTACCGGCAACCTCTCGGCCAGGACGGGCGACACGTTCGACCGGAAGATCACCGTGACGGCCGTGACCAAGGACGGCAAGGCGGTGCCGAAGGTCCGCGTGCGGTTCACGATCGAAGGCGACACGGACGCCACCTTCAAGGGCGGCGAGACCGTGGCGACCGTCGTCACCGACGCTTCGGGCAAGGCCACCGCACCGGCGCTCGTCGCCGGCCAGAAGGCAGGCGGCTTCACGGTCCGCGCCCTCCTCGTGGGCCGCAAGGTCGCCGCCGAGTACCCGGTCACCGTCACCGAACGCCGGGCCGACATCCTCGTCCGCACCAGCTACACCGCGCTGATCTGCGCCCCTGGCGGCGAGTTCGCCGACCAGGTCGAGGTGAAGGCCACGTTGAAGGGCGCCGTCGCGGATGGCGTCGCGGTCACCGCGACCCTCGTCAAGGGGGTCCTCAACCCGACCGAGAACGACAAGGGCCCCTACTTCAAGGACGCCGACGGCAAGACCGTACGCACCCTCATGGGCCTGAAGACCGACGAGAAGGGCCTGCTGAAGCTCCCGAAGCTGTACGCCGACGACACCACCGGCACGTTCCTGCTCCGCATCACCACCGCGGGCGGCGCAACCCTCATGGTCCCGTTGGACGTCACGGCGGCCGCTCCGTCACCCAGCCCGACCGCGTCGGACAGCCCGTCACCGAGCCCGACCGCGTCGGACAGCCCGTCACCGAGCCCGACCGCGTCGGACAGCCCGTCACCGAGCCCGACCGCGTAGCGCCGCGCCGGCCCCGTACGACGGCGGCGCCTCTCCGCCACGGAGGGGCGCCGCCGCCTTGTGCAGCACTCTCGAGCGCCCGTTGCCATGGCGCCGGACCTGATGGGTGGTCAGTTCCCGGTCCGGGAGGCCGTATGCGCGACCTCGGCGCCGCCGCCATCGGTCTCGCCGCGGCGCTCGCCCTGACGGCCCTGGGGTCGTCGTCCGGCAACACATCCCCGAAACCGCTGCTGACGACAGTCCCCAGCCATCCGTGACGGACGGGCAGGCCCCCGACGCCCGCACCGCACGCACAGGGAGGACGCCGAGATGCGACGCGAGGCCGGCCTGATCCTGCCCGCCCCCGCCGTGTTCTTCACGGCGCTGTCCCCCCTGCTGCGCCGGTACGTCTTCCTCAAGGCGCGGAGCCCGCGCCGGTCACCGCCTGAGCCGCGCGTTGGTGTGCCGGGTCGGCTCCGCGCAGGCGGGGTCCTCGGGCCAGGGGTGCTTGGGGTACCGGCCCCGCAGCTCCGCCCGTACGGCCCGGTAGCCGCCCTGCCAGAAGGAGGCGAGGTCGGCGGTGACGGCGACCGGCCGCCCGGCGGGGGACAGCAGATGCACCAGCACGGGCACGCCGGCGATCCTGGGCGACTCCTGGAGCCCGAACATCTCCTGGAGCTTCACGGCGAGGACGGGCCGCTCGGGGTCGCCGTAGTCGATCCGAACGGCGGACCCGCTCGGGACGGTGATCCGCTCGGGCGCCAGCTCGTCGAGCCGGGCGGCATCCCCGGTGGACCAGGGCAGCAGCCGGGAGAGCGCCTGTCCCGCGTCGATCCGCGCGAGGTCGGCGCGCCGCCGCGCACGGCTCAGCTCGGGCTCCAGCCACTCCTCCACGCGCGCGTGGAGCGCGTCGTCGCGGACGTCCGGCCAGGGGCCGGCCAGGTGCAGCCGCAGGAAGGCGAGCCGCTGCCGCAGCACACGGGCCCCCGGCGACCAGTGCAGCAGACCGAATCCCTCCGCCCGCAGCCCGGCCAGCAGGGCCTCCCGGACGAGGCCCGGGGCCGGGTCCCGTAGCGGCCGCACCGCCAGCTCCACGGCCCCGAGCCGCTCGACACGGCGGGCCACGACGTCCCCGTCGGCCCAGTGGACCTCCTCCCCCTCGGTGCGCAGGGCGGCGGCGGCCCGTCGCGCCACGTCCTCGTCCACCACCGCGGCGAGCCGCACGCGCGCGTGGCCCGCGCCGACGGGCCGGTCGGCCACGGCGACCGCGAGCCAGGGAGCACCGCGCAGGCCGGACCCGTCCCCCAGCTCGGCACGGGTGCCGTTCACCATGAGGGAGGAGCCGCCGTCGGTCCGCGCGAGCCGCTCGGGGAAGGCGAGGGCCGCGACGAGACCGGCGACCTGATCGTCAGGTGCCCTCGTCGGCCTTGCCGGACGTTCTACGGCGTGGGGCCGGGCTTCGTCCGGACGGAGCGGGCCACGGTCCGGGGCGGAGGGGAGATCGTCTGTGCCGGCGGGGAGATCGTCGGTATCGGCGGGGAGGTCGCCCGCTCGCGCGGGGAGGTCGCCCGCCGCCGACCGCAGCCGGCGTACTTCGTCCCGCCAGCGGGCCGCGTACGCGTCGCTCCCGCGCCGGGCCGCCCGCCAGGCCGCCGTCAGATCGTCCCCGTACTCCCGTGGCGCCTCCTCGCTCAGCAGGGCGACCACCTCGGCGGCCCGGTTCCCGCCCACCTCCGGCGCCGCGTCCAGCAGCGCCCTGGCCAGCCGCGGATGCAGACCGAGCCGGGACATCCGTACACCCCGTGCCGTGGCCCGGCCCGTCGCGTCCACGGCGCCGACCGCCGTCAGCACCGACCGCGCCGCCGCCATCGCCCCGACCGGCGGGGCGTCCAGGAGCGCCAGTCCGGACGCCTCCGGATCGCCCCAGCACGCAGCCTGCAACGCGAACCCCGTCAGGTCGGCGAGCCTGATCTCCGGCGCCGGGAAACGCGGCAGCAGCGCGTCCTCCGCCTCGGACCAGCAGCGGTAGACCCGGCCCGGCGCCTCACGCCCCGCCCGGCCCGCCCGCTGCCGTCCCGCCGCCTGCGAGGCCCGTACCGTCGTCAGCGCGCTCAGAGCGCGCTCGTGGTCCACCCGTGGCTCCCGCGCGAGCCCGGAGTCGACGACCACCCGCACCCCGGGCACCGTCAGCGACGATTCCGCCACGGACGTCGCCAGCACCACCCGCCGTCCGGCACCGGGGGACAGCACCGCGTCCTGCACGGACGCCGGGGCCCGCCCGTGGACCTGGAGCACATCGACGCGCCCCAAGTCGCCGAGCTGTCCCGCCACGCGAGCGATCTCCCCGACCCCGGGCAGGAAACAGAGGACATCGCCCTCGCACTCGGCGAGCGCCCGCCGCACCACCGACGCCGTATGCGTCAGCAGCGCCGGGTCCACGCGCAACCCGTGCGGTGGCCGCACCGGACGCGCAGGCGGTGCCCACACCACCTCGACGGGGTGCGACACGCCCTCCGCCTCGACGACCGGGGCCCCGCCCAGCAGCCGCGCCCAGCCCTCCGCGTCCGTCGTCGCCGAGGCCGCCACGAGCCGCAGCTCAGGGCGCAGGGTCTCCCGTACGTCGAGCAGGAAGGCGGCGACCGTGTCGGCGTCCAGGTGCCGCTCATGGCACTCGTCGAGCACGACCACGTCGACGCCTGTCAGCTCCTGGTCCCGTTGCAGCCGCTGCAGCAGCACACCGGTCGTGACCACCTCCACGCGCGCGCGGCGCCCCGTCACCCGTTCCCCGCGCACGGTGTAGCCGACGCTGTGGCCGGGCTGCTCCCCGAGCAGCCACGCCATCCGCCGGGCCGCGGCCCGCGCGGCGATCCGGCGCGGCTCGGCGACGACCACACGGCGCGCCGGGCCGCCGCCCACGAGCCCGGCGAGGACCAACGGCACGAGTGTCGTCTTGCCGGTACCGGGAGGAGCGCACAGCACCGCGACACCGTGCTCCTGGAGTGCGCTCCCGAGGGCGGGGACGGCGGAGCGGACGGGAAGGCGGTCGAGGGAGTCGTGGCGGATCACCGCATCAGTGTTCCAGGCGGTGCCGGCACGGCGTCACGGGAGAGACCGGCACGGTGCCACGGGAGCGACGTCGTGGTGCCACCGTCACGGGCCGACGTCGTGGTGCCACCGTCACGGGAGAAAGTCGTGGTCGCACCGACGGCAGAACTGCTTGCGGTGCCAGTCGGCCCATCCCTTCGCCGCCTGGGCCACTCGGTCGCGCAGCGACACCAGCCAAAGGCCCCCGCCGGCCACCCCGACGAACCCCAGCCACGCTTCGGAGAGGAGGAGGGCGCAGCCCAGGGTGAGCAGGCCCAGCGGCTCGGTCCACGGCTCGTCGTCGAGCGTGGGGCGCGCGAGGTGCGGCGCCCCGGCCCGCTGGCCGGCGCTGAGCGCCCTCCAGTGCGCGCTGAGCTTCGTGGTCCTGTCGCTCCGCTTGCAGACCGGACAGACGTGCATGCGCGTACCCCCCACCGCGTGGCACTGCTGACCGCAGCCTCGAGGGTGACCTGTCGACTCATCGGTTGTGCCCCGCCCGCACGGCGGGCACACGCGCGCGGCTGCCCGCACCGCTGATTGGCCGGAACCGCCCCGGCCCCGTGCCGTTCCCCGGTCCCGCTTCCTCAGCCCCGCCCGTGCGCCGTCAGTCCCGCTCGCACACGAAGATCGCCGTACCCGGGATCAGGTTGCCGCGCAACGGCGACCAGCCGCCCCACTCCGAGGTGTTCCAGGCGGGCCACTCGGGCTCGACCAGATCGACCAGCCGGAAGCCGGACGACACGATGTCCCGCACTCGGTCGCCGAGCGTGCGGTGGTGCTCCACGTAGACCGCCCGGCCCTCCTCGTCCTGCTCGACGTACGGCGTGCGGTCGAAGTACGAGGCCGACACCGACAGTCCCTCGGGACCCGGCTCGTCCGGGAACGCCCAGCGGATCGGGTGCGTCACCGAGAAGACGAAGCGGCCGCCGGGGCGCAGCACCCGGTGCACCTCGCGCAGGACCAGGACCGGGTCCGCGACGAACGGCAGCGCGCCGTACGCGGAGCACGCGAGGTCGAAGGAGCCGTCCCGGAAGGGCAGCACGGCCGCGTCGGCCTGGACCAGGGGAATGGTCCCGCCGATGCGAAGGGCGTGCTGGAGCTGGCGGTGGGAGAGGTCCAGGGCCACCGGCCGGGCGCCCTGCCCGGCCAGCCACCGGGAGCACTGCGCCGCGCCGGCGCCGATCTCCAGGACGTCCTTGCCCTTGAGGTCCTCCGGCGGGCCGAGCAGCTCGGCCTCGACCTCGTCGAGGCCCTCGGGGCCCCAGACGAAGCGGTCGTCGCCGAGGAACGTGCCGTGCTCGATCTGGTACTCGTCCGCGTTCCGGTCCCACCAGCCCCGGTTGGCCCGGGAACTCTCCGTGACTCCGGCCGTACGCCGGGTGGCGTCCGGCTCGGACTGCTCGGGCTCTTGGATGATCGGCTCCCTCGTCGTACTCTTCCGTCCGGCCCGCCTCGGCGGTGTCACGGAAAAGGTGTCCTTAAGGCCTGTGCGGCCTCGTGGCGTGTCCGGTATACGGGTGGTGTCGCGCGCCGTGTTCTGCCGGGAATGCGGCGAACCGCCCCGGGTGTGCGGCTTCGCGCATTGACCCTGTCCGGCTGCCCCCGTATGCTACAAGTTGCGCTGCGGGCCTGCGCACCTCAGACGTAGCAGGCTGCGCTCGCATCTGTTGTATGTCCCCTCGGTTGTCGAGGCGCCACCACCAGTGACTGGTAGGGCGCTTCCTTGGCTGTCCGGCTTCTGCAGAGCGAAACGGGCTCCCGGCGTAAGCATTGCCTACGACTTCATGTCCGTACCGGAGCCCTTTCCCACATGACGAGCAGCACCGAGACCACCGCCACCATCCCGCAGGTAGCGGTCAACGACATCGGTAACGAGGAAGCCTTCCTCGCGGCGATCGACGAGACGATCAAGTACTTCAACGACGGCGACATCGTCGACGGCGTCATCGTGAAGGTCGACCGGGACGAGGTCCTGCTCGACATCGGTTACAAGACCGAAGGTGTCATCCCGAGCCGCGAGCTCTCGATCAAGCACGACGTCGACCCGAACGAGGTCGTTGCCGTCGGCGACGAGATCGAGGCCCTCGTCCTCCAGAAGGAGGACAAGGAAGGCCGCCTGATCCTCTCGAAGAAGCGCGCCCAGTACGAGCGTGCCTGGGGCACCATCGAGAAGATCAAGGAAGAGGACGGCATCGTCACCGGTACCGTCATCGAGGTCGTCAAGGGTGGTCTCATCCTCGACATCGGCCTCCGTGGCTTCCTCCCGGCCTCCCTGGTCGAGATGCGCCGCGTCCGTGACCTCCAGCCGTACGTCGGCAAGGAGCTCGAGGCGAAGATCATCGAGCTGGACAAGAACCGCAACAACGTGGTCCTGTCCCGCCGTGCCTGGCTCGAGCAGACCCAGTCCGAGGTGCGCCAGACGTTCCTCACGACCCTCCAGAAGGGTCAGGTCCGCTCCGGTGTGGTCTCCTCGATCGTCAACTTCGGTGCCTTCGTGGACCTGGGTGGCGTCGACGGTCTGGTCCACGTCTCCGAGCTGTCCTGGAAGCACATCGACCACCCGTCCGAGGTCGTCGAGGTGGGCCAGGAGGTCACCGTCGAGGTCCTCGACGTCGACATGGACCGCGAGCGTGTCTCCCTGTCGCTGAAGGCGACCCAGGAAGACCCGTGGCAGCAGTTCGCCCGCACCCACCAGATCGGCCAGGTCGTGCCCGGTAAGGTCACGAAGCTGGTTCCGTTCGGTGCGTTCGTCCGCGTGGACGAGGGCATCGAGGGTCTGGTCCACATCTCCGAGCTGGCCGAGCGCCACGTGGAGATCCCGGAGCAGGTCGTCCAGGTCAACGACGAGATCTTCGTCAAGGTCATCGACATCGACCTCGAGCGCCGTCGCATCAGCCTCTCGCTGAAGCAGGCCAACGAGGCCTTCGGTGCCGACCCGGCCTCGGTCGAGTTCGACCCGACCCTGTACGGCATGGCCGCGTCCTACGACGACCAGGGCAACTACATCTACCCCGAGGGCTTCGACCCGGAGACCAACGACTGGCTGCCGGGCTACGAGAAGCAGCGCGAGGAGTGGGAGCGCCAGTACGCCGAGGCGCAGACCCGCTTCGAGCAGCACCAGCAGCAGGTCATCAAGTCCCGCGAGGCGGACGCTGCCGCTGCCGCCGAGGGTGGCGAGGCCGCCGCTCCGGCCGCGACCGGCGGTTCGTACTCCTCCGAGGGTGGCGACACCTCCGGCGCCCTGGCGTCGGACGAGGCGCTGGCCGCCCTGCGCGAGAAGCTGGCCGGCGGCCAGAGCTGAGCGCTCGTCGCTAGGCATTAGCCGCTGACCGAGGGCCCGCCCCCCACTGGGGGGCGGGCCCTCGGTGCGTCGCCTCCTCTCCGGGGCGCGGGCGACCGCCGGGTGTCGTCCGCCGCCGTGCGGGACAGGGTCCGGGCGACTGCCGGGTCCGCTGTTGTGCGGCACAGGGCGCGGTCGGTCGCCGTCGCGGGCGGTCTTCGGCGCGCCGGCGTGCTCCCACGCGCCGCGCGCGGGCCGGGAATGCCCACGCCGCGAAGCGCGTTGTGCCGGAAAGTACACGAGGAGGAGCGGTCCACAGTGCTTGATCCGCAGGGTTTGTACGCATGGGAGCCGAAAGGGCTGGCCGTCGTCGACATGGCGCTCGCCCAGGAGTCGGCAGGCCTGGTCATGCTCTACCACTTCGACGGATACATGGACGCGGGTGAGACCGGCGACCAGATCGTCGACCGGCTCCTCGACGCGCTGCCGCACCAGGTCGTGGCCCGCTTCGACCACGACCGGCTGGTGGACTACCGTGCGCGCCGTCCGCTGCTCACCTTCAAGCGAGACCGATGGACGGCGTACGAGGTCCCGTCCATCGAGGTGCGCCTGGTTCAGGACGCCACCGGTGCGCCTTTCCTTCTGCTGACCGGCCCCGAACCGGACGTGGAGTGGGAGCGGTTCGCCGCGGCCGTCCGGCAGATCGTGGAGCGGCTCGGTGTCCGTCTGGCCGTCAACTTCCACGGCATCCCGATGGGTGTGCCGCACACCCGCCCGGTGGGCCTCACCCCGCACGGCAACCGCAGCGACCTCGTGCCGGGCCACCGCAGCCCCTTCGAGGAGGCGCAGGTCCCCGGCAGCGCCGAGTCCCTGGTCGAGTACCGGCTCATGGAGGCCGGGCACGATGTCCTCGGCGTCGCCGCGCACGTCCCGCACTACATCGCCCGCTCCCTGTACCCGGACGCCGCGCTGACCGTTCTGGAGGCCATCACGGCCGCGACGGGACTCGTCCTCCCGGGGATCGCGCACTCGCTGCGCACGGACGCGCACCGCACGCAGACGGAGATCGAACGCCAGATCCGGGAGGGCGACGAGGAACTGGTCGCGCTCGTGCAGGGCCTCGAGCACCAGTACGACGCCGCTGCGGGCGCCGAGACGCGCGGCAACATGCTCGCGGAGCCCGTCGAGATCCCGTCCGCGGACGAGATCGGACAGGAATTCGAGCGCTTCCTGGCGGAGCGCGAGGGCGAGGGCTGAGCGCAGGGGTCTGCCGCCGCGACTGTCGGTGGCAGGCCGTAGGCTTCCCGTCATGCTGAAGGTGGGTCTGACCGGCGGTATCGGCGCCGGCAAGAGCGAGGTGTCGCGGCTGCTCGTGGAGTGCGGAGCCGTGCTGGTCGACGCGGACCGTATCGCGCGCGAGGTCGTCGAGCCCGGCACTCCCGGGCTCGCGGCGGTCGTCGAGGCCTTCGGAGAGGACGTCCTCACACCGGACGGCAGCCTGGACCGCCCCGGACTGGGCTCCCTCGTCTTCTCCGATCCCGAGAAGCTCGCCGTCCTCAATGCGATCGTGCACCCCCTGGTCGGCGCCCGCTCCCGTGAGCTGGAGAGTGCCGCGCCCGAGGACGCCGTGGTCGTCCACGACGTACCCCTGCTCACGGAGAACGGACTCGCCCCGCTCTACGACGTGGTGGTCGTCGTCGACGCGAGTCCCGGCACCCAGCTCGACCGGCTCGTCCGGCTGCGTGGCATGACGGAGGAGGACGCACGGGCGCGTATGGCCGCCCAGGCATCGCGTGAGAAGCGCCTGGAGACAGCGGACATCGTCATCGACAACGACGTCCCCCTGGAGGAGCTGCGACGGCGGGTGAGGGACGTATGGGCGGATCTCGTGCGCAGGGCCGGGCGTTCACCGGAATAGCGGTCGCCGCGGGAAGCGTTGAATCGCTCCAGTGAGGGAAGGACTCAGCTGTGCCCGAGATCAGCGATCCCACCGGACGTACTCCGGAGACCCATGTGATCGACTTCCGTGCCGCTGAGCAGTTGCTCGCCGCACGGGACCCACGAGGCGCGGTCAAGCTGCTGGACGGCGTGATCGCCGCGCACCCGGAGAACACGGCCGCGCGGCTGCTGCGCGCGCGTGCCTTTTTCGCCGCCGCCCAATTGCGCCCCGCCGAGCTGGAGTTCAGCATCGTGCTGGAGCGTGAGCCGGACAACGCGTTCGCGCACTTCGCGCTGGCCCGCACCTACGAGCGTCAGGCGCGGCCCGAGGAGGCCAAGCGGCACTTCCGGCTGGCGGCCGCGCTGGACCCCAACCCGCAGTACCTCAAGGCTGCGGGCTTCGACTCATAGCCCGAGGCGGCGGCCTTCGACCGGTCGAGGGACGGCGGCAAAAGCGCGACGGCCGCTACCAGCGGCGCCGGTCCGGTGGCGGATACGGCGGGACGTCGCGGCCCGGCTGCCAGTGGGCCCCCTGCCGGATGTGCCGCACGATCATGGCCAGGTCCGCGCTGATCACCAGCCACAGCACGCCGCACGCGGCTGCCCAGCCCTCTCGCCCCACGAGCGCGAAGACGACCGTTCCGAAGGTCGCCCAGGCCAGGCCCCAGACGCTCAGCCACAAGCGCATCCGCAGCGCACTGCGCGCCGTCGCCGGTTCACTGCCCGTACGCATCACCATCACCACTCCTGACCGGACACGTACCCTTCGTGGTGCATGTTCACCATGGAACGGCGGCCAGAATCCGGTGGCGCGGGAGCGCGGCCGGGGTCACCAGGGGAGGCGATGGTGCTACTGGAGGCGGTGCGGGCGGACTCGAGGCTCGCCGAGTGGCTGAGGGACCTCGAGCGCGAGGACGGCGCGAGGGTGGCGGTCGCCCTCCCCGGCGCGGACGAGCTGCCCGACATCCTGCTCGACCTGGCCGTACCCCACGAGGACATCAACGAAGTCGTCGCGCTGCGCGTCCGGCTGGGTCAGGACCCCGAGGCGATGACACTGCTGGCGCGGTGCGTCACCCGTTTCGTGCGCGACATGGGGGAGATCGGGAAAGCCTGTGAGCCGCCCCCGTTCCCGGCCTCGGCCGGGGCGCTCGGGCGGTTCTTCCCTCTCTACGTCTTCGTCGCCGCGCTTCCGTATGTGCGCGTGTACCACCGGGAACGCGGTGTTCCGGAGGAAGTGACCCGCCGTACGCTGGCGGATCTCGGACGCCAGGTCGCGGTGCACCGCAGGCGACGCGGCACCGGGGGACTGCTGTTCCCGTGGTGGTCGGCACTGCACTTCCACGGGGAGCTGTTCCAGCTCGGGCGGCTGCAGTTCCAGCGCGGACGGCTGGGAGAGCGTACGGGCCGGGCCGTCGCGGCGGCGGGCCACGCGGTGGGTCCCGGCGACGTATGCCTGGATCTGCACATACCCGACTTCCGGGGCCCTCTGTCACCGTCCGCCTGTGAGCGGTCCCTGGCCCTGGCACGGGAGTTCTTCGCCCGTCACTTCCCCGACGAGCGTCATGAGATCGCCGTGTGCCACTCGTGGCTGCTGGATCCGCAGCTCAGGCGGTACCTGCCCGCCGACTCCCACATCATCCGCTTCCAGGACCGCTTCGAGCTCGTGCACGAGGAGGCGACACCGGACGACGGGGTGCCCGTCGGGTTCGTCTTCGGCGATCCCGATCTGCCGGTGGAGTCACTGCCGCGGCGCTCGAGTGTGGAGCGGGCGGTGGTGGACCACCTGCGCGCGGGCGGGCACTGGTACACCCGCCGCGGCTGGTTCGCCCTGTGAGCCGGCCGCGGCGGCCGGTCCGGGAGCGATGAGTTCCGGGGCATCCGGGGGTCTTACTCCGTGACAGCACCGCGCACCCGTCGCCTCCAGGAGGACCCCGTGTCCGAGACCGCAGCCCCCGCTCGCCGAGCCGCCTCCACCTCTGTCCCCGGCCCCGCCCCGGCCCCCGTCCGCCCCTCGGCGAACCGCGGCCGGAGCCGGCGCGCGGAGATCTCCCTGCGCGCCCTGCACATCGTCCTGGCGCTCTTCTACGGCCTGGCGAGCGCGCTGCCCAAGCTGATCGCGCACCCGTCGGCCGTCGAGTCCTTCGACAGGATCGGCTGGGGGAGCACGGGGATGTACATCATCGGTTCACTCGAACTGGCCGGGGCCGTCGGGCTGCTCGTACGCCTGCTGTCGTCGGTCGCGGCCGTGGCGCTGTCCGGGCTGATGGTCGGCGCCTTCGTCGTCCAGCTGACCGTCTTCGACGGGCAGCACGCGGCGACCCCGCTGATTCTGATCGTCCCGCTCACCGTGATCGCCTGGGCCCGGCGCCACCGCACCGCGGACCTGGCACGCCGGGTGCACCTGGCGCGCCGCCGGGGGTGACCGCCGCGTCGCCTCCTCAGCGGCTGCCCGAGCCGCCATGCCCCTGGGACCGGCTCCGGCCACCGGATCCGCCCTGGCCACCGGACCCGCCCTGGCCACCGGACCCGCTCCGGTCCTGGCCGCCGACCCCGCTCCGGCCGCCGATCCCGTCCTGGCCGCCGGTCCGGCCCCGGCCCTCGGACCGGCTCTGGGCGCCGAGGGCTTCGGCGTAGCCGCCGTACGGGCTGCCCGGTGCCGTGCCCAGTCCGCGGAGGCGTTCCATCTCGCGGCGGTCGCGCTTGGTGGGACGGCCCGCGCCACGGTCGCGGATGCCCGCGGGGGCCACGGACGCGCGGGGCGGCGGGGGCGGGCTGTTGTCGACATAGCACTGGACCGCCACCGGGGCTCCCACCCGCTTGCGGATCAGCCGCTTCACCACGACGACCCGCTCCCGGCCCTCGTGCCGCAGCCGCACCTCGTCGCCGACCCGCACGGAGTGCGCGGGCTTCACGCGCTCGCCGTTGACCCGGACGTGTCCGCCCTTGCAGGCGTCGGCGCCGACCGAGCGGGTCTTGACGAGCCGCACGGACCAGATCCAGCTGTCGATGCGCACGCTCTCGCCGTGCGAGGGGCCGGCCGCCTCGGCGGCGGCCACCGCGGCGGCCGTCCTCGGGTCCACGGCCTGGGCGGTGCCGTCGGGGCCCGGCGCGCCCGCACCGGAATCCCGGGGCGCCGTCTCGCCGTCCCGGTGTGCCCCGGACTCCTGGTCCGTCGCCGTCGGGCGGGTTCCCTCGGTCCCGCCCGCCTTCTCGTCGTCCGCGCCTTCGGAAGCCATGCCCTGACCCTAACTCGCCGAGCCCGGCGCACCCGACGCCTTTTCCGCGGAGCGCCGGGCCCTCGCCGTCCGGGCCTACCGTTAAGGCATGGACGACAGCGGCCTCGCCAGGCTGGACGAGCGGATCACCGGGTGCCGTGCCTGTCCCCGCCTTGTCGCCTGGCGGGAGGAGGTGGCCCGTACCAAGCGCGCCGCGTTCGCCGACTGGACGTACTGGGGGCGGCCGGTGCCGGGCTTCGGGCCGCCCGACGCGAGGCTGCTCGTCGTAGGGCTCGCACCCGCGGCGCACGGCGGGAACCGGACCGGACGGATGTTCACCGGGGACCGGTCCGGGGACGTGCTGTACGAGGCTCTGCACGCCGTCGGGCTGGCGTCGCAGCCGACGTCGGTGTCCGCCGACGACGGGCTCGAACTGTACGGCGTACGCGTGACCGCACCCGTCCACTGCGCCCCACCGGCCAACAAGCCGACCCCCGAGGAGCGCGACACCTGCCGGCCCTGGCTCGTCCAGGAACTGCGGCTGCTGCGCCCGTCCCTGCGCGCCGTGGTCGCGCTCGGCGCCTTCGGCTGGCAGGCCGCACTGACCGCGCTCGCCGAGGCGGGCTGGGCGGTGCCCCGGCCTCGGCCCGCCTTCGCACACGGGGCCCGGGTGCCGCTGGACGGGCTGGAGCTCTTCGGCTGCTTCCACGTCAGCCAGCGCAACACGTTCACGGGACGGCTCACCCCTTCGATGCTGCGGGACGTGCTGCGTACGGCGGCGCAGGCGGCAGGGCTGCCGACCGTGCCATAGCGGCGCCCGGCACAGGTCACCGCGCCGTGGGAACCACGGCCGTCGCGGTGATCTCCACGAGCTGGCCGGTGTAGCCGAGGCAGGCCACCCCGATGAGTGTCGAGGCGTGCGGGCCGGTACTGAGTTCCGACGCCTCGACCACGTCCCACACGGCGGAGAGCACCGCCGGCTCACCGCTCACCACATACACGTCCGTGGACACCACATGCGCCATATCGCTGCCGACCGCGCGTAGCTGCTCGTCGAGGTTGGCGAGCACCTGGTGCGCCTGCCGCACGGGATCGCCCTCGCCGATGAGCCTCCCCTCGGCGTCGAGGGGCACGGCCCCGGCCAGGAACGCCAGCCGGGTCCCCGCCTCCACGACGGACGCGTGCGCGTAGCGGGGCGGCGGGAACAGAGTGGGAACGGTCACGCGCTGCAGCATGGAACCTCCTGGAAACGTTTATTGTGTCGGCCCGGCCGCACGTCGTTGCGAGCGGCAGTTCGCCGATCGTCGGCAACCCTCGATCATGCGTGGGCGGGACAGCTCGCGCATCCGAATATGTGGAGCCCACGGGATCGCACCGGACGGCGGACCGGCCGGACACACGGCCGTCTGCGGACCGGGGTAGGTTCCGTACCCTCATCAAGGGGGCCCGATGGACGAGTTGACGGAGGCGGCGATGGCCGGAGCGACCGTGCTCGGCGCGCGGGCGGCGAGCGCCGGGGCACGTGAGGGCACCGACGTATGACCGCGGACGACGAGGCGTTCCTCGACCGTGTGGCGGACCGTCTGGCCGCGCTCCCCGCCGTCCGGGCCGTCGCGCTCGGCGGCTCCCGCGCACAGGGCGTCCACAGCCCGGACAGCGACTGGGACCTGGCCGTCTACTACCGGGGCCCGGGTTTCGCTCCCGCGGACCTGCGGGCCATCGGCTGGCCCGGAGAGGTCTCCGAGATCGGCGGCTGGGGCGGAGGCGTCTTCAACGGTGGCGCCTGGCTGACCGTCGAGGGCCGCCGGGTCGACGTCCACTACCGCGATCTCGATGTCGTGGAACACCAGTTGGCGAAGGCTGAGGAAGGCCGCTTCCATGTGGAGCCGCTGCTCTTTCACCTCGCCGGCATCCCCAGCTACCTGGTGGTCGCCGAACTGGCCGTCAACCGGGTGCTGCGGGGCACCCTTCCGCGCCCCGCCTCGTACCCGCAGAAGCTGCGCGCCTCCGCCGCCGACCGCTGGTACGACACGGCCCGCGCCACCCTCGCGTACGCGAAGGCCAACCACGCCCCGAAGGGCCGCCTCACCGAGGTCGCCGGCGCCCTCGCCCTGGCGGCCGCGCACACCGCGCACGCGGTGCTCGCGGCGCGTGGGGAATGGGTGACCAACGAGAAGCGGCTGCTGGAGCGGGCGGGGCTGCGGGCCGTGGACGAGATCGTGGCGGGGCTCCGGGCCGACGCCGACGCGCTCGTGGCGGCCGTCGTGGCGGCCGGGAAACTCTTCGAGGACGTCCTCGCCGCCGCGGGAGGATCGGCGGCGGCCGGGTAGCCCGTGGGGCGGCCCGGCTCCACGCCCCTGCCGTCTGCGGTCGTGCAGGCCCCGAGGATTTTCTTCGCCGGTCGGCCGTCACCGAGTGTCGAATACGTCTCAGTACCGTCACTTCACGCCCCGTTCACCGGGGGAGAAGCGTTTGACTCTACGAGCCGATCGAGATCGGCCGCTGAGACTCGGCGTCGCAAGGAGGTGCAGGATGAACGGGCGAACGGTTCTGGAGCGCTTTCCCGCAGGCGGGCCGCGGGGCTCGTGGCCGGCGGAGGAGTACGCGCAGGCGCGCCGTCTGGAGGGGCAGCCCGCAGAGGTCGTCATGGACCTCGCGACGGACGCGTTCCTGGTGATCGTGCCGGGGGCCGACGCCGCGTCGGACAGGCAGGCGCCCGGTCATGCGCTGAGCGGCCGTGACCACGCCGGTGCCGTGCCCGTGACCTGACACAGCGCCAGGTACAGCGGGATGGGCGGGGTGTAGGGCAGGGTGTCGTCCGGCCGGTGGATGAGCCCCGGGCCGTCCGACGTCTCCGGGACGAGCGCTCCTGTGGAGTAGCGCGCGGGTGCGGGCCAGTTCAACGCGACGTCGGAGTCCGCCGGCACGATCCACCACCAGTCGGCCCGGTCGGCGTACACGCAGCCCACTCTCGGCAGTCTGGACAGCAGCAGTGGGCCGTAGGAGGCGGGTACGGTCACCGCGTCGCAGCCGAGCGGCACCGTCATGTCCTCGGGCAGGACAAGTCTCCTGGGTGCCGCTCCGGATGTCCGCCGCGCCCGCTCGAGGCGGACCAGCGAGTCCAGGGCCAGAACTTCTGCGCCCCCCTGTCCCACGGCCCCGCCACCCCTCACGTCCACGCGGTCTCCGTCCCCCAGGACGCCTGCGCCCCGGAACCCCGGCCGTCGGCCGGGGGCCGCTTCGCGCCCCAGCCCAGGTCGGAACGTGCCCCGCCGTCCGCCGGCGGCTTCTTGGCGCCCCAGCCGAGGTCGGACCGGGCCGTCGTGCCTTCGGCCGCCCCGGACCTGCCGCCGGAACACGGCAGGTCCCGGGGCGGCTCGGGGCCGGACGGCTCACCGGACTCCGACGGTGCGGCGTCCCGTGCCAGCTCCGCCCAGACCAGCAGCCCGGGCCCGGCCTCCTGGGCTCCCCAGGCACGGCACAGCGCCGCGATGAGGAGCAGTCCCCTCCCGTGCTCCTCCTCGGGGCGCTGCGGACCGGTGTGCGGCTCGCCCGGTGCGCAGCCCTCGTCCTGGACGGCTATGCGCACCAGGTCGCCGCTGTCGTGCAGTTCACACACGACATGCTCTCCGGCGGTGTGCACGATCGCGTTGGTGACGAGTTCGGAGACGACCAGGGCGGCCGTGTCGCACGTGTCCTCACACACCGCCCAGCCGGACAGCCGGGCGCGTGTCACCTGCCGCGCCCGTGCGACGGAGCCGGGGTGTGCGGCCAACTCGAAGCGGAAACGGCGCTCGGCAGCCGCGCGGGGGCGCGGCGCTGAGGCACCGCCCGGGCCGAACCGGTCTGCGGAGGCGTCTGTTCCTAACGACGCGGACGGAATCACGCATGCCACTATCGCTGTGGCATGAACACTTGGCAAGGGTCACTCTGAAAAATGCAGAGTGCAGTGCGACTCGATGAAGGGCCATGGCACACTGCTCGCAACGGCCTGCGGAGCGGTGTCAGTTGGGATCCGAGGCACGGACGGCCGGGCCGGGTACCCACACCGGCTGGGAACGGATCGAACGGTGAGGAACGGGCCATTACCGGCACCGAAGCGGATCGAACCAGCACCGAAGCGGATCGAACCAGCACGGGAACGGATCGAACGAGCAGGGACGGATCGAAGCCGAACACGGGCGTGCGCGAGAGTGCCGCGAGGTCCCGAACGGCTCGATCCGGGCTGCCGGAACACATCAGGACAGGAGGAACGCGAGGTGAGCGAGCCGCGCTCGGCGCCGACGGTCGGTCAGGTCGTCCTCGGTCGGCGCCTGCTGGACCTTCGTGAACGCGCGGGCCTCAAACGGGAGGAAGCCGCACGTATTCTGCGCGTCGCGCCCGCCACCGTGCGCCGCATGGAGATGGCCGAGGTCGCCCTGAAGATCCCGTACCTCCAGCTCCTGCTGAAGGCGTACGGGGTGGGCGACGAGGAGGCCGAGGCCTTCGTCCAACTCGCCGAGGACGCCAACAAACCGGGTTGGTGGCAGCGGTTTCACGACATTCTGCCTGGCTGGTTCTCGATGTACGTGAGCCTGGAGGGTGCGGCCGCGCTCATCCGCCAGTACGAACCGCACTTCGTGCCCGGCATCATGCAGACCGAGGAGTACGCCCAGGGCGTCCTGAGATCGGGCGCCGTCGGGCAGACCAGCCCCGAGGACATCGAGCGTCATGTGGCGTTGCGCATGCAGCGCCAGGCACTGCTCACACGCGAGGACGCGCCCCGGATCTGGATCGTGATGGAGGAGACCGCGCTGCGTCGCCCGGTCGTCGGGCCCCGCGTCATGCGTGCCCAGGTCGACAGGCTGCTGGAGATTGCACAACTGCCCCATGTGACGCTGCAGGTGCTCGAGTTCTCCTCGGGACCGCACCCCGGTACGTACGGGCCCTTCGTCCTGTTCCGATTTGCCATGTCAGAACTGCCGGACATGGTCTACAGCGAGTACCTGACCGGCGCCGTCTACCTCGACGCGCGTACCGAGGTGGCGACCCACCTCGAGGTCATGGACCGCATGGCGGCCCAGGCCGCTACAGCACAACGCACGAAGGAGATCCTCGAGGATCTCCGCAAGGAGCTGTGAATGAACCGCATCACGCCGCGCGCACGCGTCTACAACGGCATGCCCGCCCGCGAACTCGGCAGCGAGGGCTGGCACAAGCCGTGGAGCGGAGGCAACGGCGGCAACTGCCTGGAGGCGATGAAGCTCGCCGACGGCCGGGTCGCCGTCCGCCAGTCCACCGACCCGGACGGGCCCGCGCTGATCTACACCTCCGACGAGATGACCGCGTTCATCGAGGGAGCCAAGGCGGGGGAGGCCGACTTCCTGGTCTCGTGACTGATGCGTCGTTCCACGACGTTGTTATCCGCACCACCGAGTTGCCGGCACCACCGACTTGTCATTCGGTTGTTCAGTTCAGTTGTTCAGTCCAGTTGATCACTGACGTTCCCACGGAATTACGGAGTTCCTTCATGACCGGGCAGAACCCCGCACCGGACGCTGTCGTCATCGACACGAGCAAGCCGCATCCGGCACGGATGTACGACTGGTACCTCGGCGGGAAGGACAACTATCCCGTCGACGAGGAGATGGGCCGGCAGATGCTCCTCCTCGAGCCCAGGGTGCCGGTGATGGCACGGGTCAACCGTGCGTTCATGCACCGCGCCACGCGCTGGCTGGCGCACCAGGGCGTACGGCAGTTCCTGGACATCGGGACGGGCATTCCGACCGAGCCGAACCTGCATCAGATCGCTCAGGCCATCGCACCGGACGCGCGCATCGTCTACTGCGACAACGACCCCATCGTGCTGGCCCACGCGGCGGCCCTGCTGCGCAGCACGCCCGAGGGGGTGACCGAGTACCTGCAGGCCGACGTGCGGGACCCGGACACCATCATCGACGGCGCCCGGCGGGTTCTGGACTTCGACCGGCCCATCGCGCTGTCCCTCGTGGCGCTGCTGCACTTCGTCTCCGACGAGGACGGCGCGCAGACCCTGGTGAGCCGGCTGCTGTCCGAACTGCCCTCCGGCAGCTACCTGATGATGACCCACGCCACCGCCGACTTCACCCCGGATGACTCGGCGGCGGCGAGCGAGAAGCTCAAGGCGGCCGGGATCACCCTCGCGCTTCGCTCCCGCGACGAGTTCGCCCGCTTCTTCCACGGGCTCGACCTCGTCGAACCCGGGGTGGCGGTGGTCCACCAGTGGCACCCGGAGCTGGGCGAGCCGGTCCCGGGACAGGACGACGGCGTCATTCCGGGCTACGCCGCGGTGGCCCGCAAGCCGTGACTCCGGGGTTCCGCCGGATGGCCGGGGCCCAGGGCCGTGAGGCCCCTTTGGGGCGTGTGGCCCCAAGCCCGTGGCCCTGGACCGGCCACCCGGCAGCAGTCGTCCCCCTCGGGGCCGGAGGAGATGGGTGGTGGCCGAGGGCGTCGGCGACGACGGGGGCGGGCATCTCCAGAACGTGCTGGCGGATCGCGGAGGCCCGGCCGGCGATGGTGGGGATGCCGAGGTCGTTGACCAGAGCGGAGAGGGTGTCGGGGTGCATCGGCCGCGGCCGTCGGCCTCGCGTCCAGCCGATCTCGACCACTGTGCGCATGGGTGTCAACTCATGTGACACCAAACCGCTCTCCCGGGTCGTTCCTGCTCGACCGCCCACCTCACCGTGAGGGCGAGACCAGGCCGATCTCGTAGGCGAGGATGACGAGGTGGACCCGGTCGCGTGCGTCGAGTTTGGTGAAGAGTCGTGCGAGGTGCGCCTTGGCGGTGGCCACGCTGATGGAGAGCTCCTGGGCGATTTCGGTGTTGGACAGCCCGCGGCCGACGAGGGTCAGGACCTCGCGTTCCCGGGAGGTGATGCCGTCGACCACCACCCGGCGGGCGGCGGAGGGTTCGGGGCGTGCGGCGAACTCCTCGATAAGACGGCGCGTGACACTCGGAGCTATGAGTGCGTCTCCGGCGGCGACGACCCTGATCCCGTCGAGGATGGTCTCCAGGGGCATGTCCTTGACGAGGAAGCCGCTCGCTCCGGCGCGAAGCGCGCCGTAGACGTAGTCGTCGTCGAAGGTGGTGAGGACGAGGACATGGGTCTGCGACTCCGGATCCGCGGTGATCCGGCGGGTGGCTTCGATGCCGTCCGTACCGGGCATCCGGATGTCCATGACAGCAACGTCCGGCCGCAGCCGGGTGACCAGGTCCACCGCCTCGGCGCCGTTCCCGGCTTCCCCGACTACCTCCAGATCGGGGGTGTCGGCGATGAGGACGCGCAGGCCGGTACGGATCAGGGGCTGGTCGTCGATCAGAACAGCACGGATCACCGTCCCACCTCCACAGGCACCGGCAGCCGCGCTGCCACGTGAAAACCGCCTTCCGGACGCGGCCCGGCGCTGAACTCGCCGTGCAGCACACTGACCCGCTCCCGCATCCCGGCGATACCGAAGCCGGAGCCTGAGCCTGAGCCTGAGCCTGAGCCGGTGCCACCACAGCCGAGGTCGACGATATCGACGGCCAGTTCGTCCTGCCGGTAGTCGACTGTCACGCTGCAGTCCCGGGTGCCGGAGTGCCGCACGACGTTGGTGACCGCCTCCTGGACGATGCGGAAGGCCGCCAGGTCGATGTCGGAGGGCAGCCTGCGACGGTCCCCCCGCCATCGGACGTCGACCCGGACGCCGGCGGCCGCGGTCCGCCCGACCAGGTGATCCAGGGCGGCCAGACCAGGGGCTGGGCCGAGTGGCGCGGACGCCTGGTCGCCCTGCCGCAGCGCGCCGAGCATCTGCCGCAGGCCGGCGAGGGTCTCCCTGCCGGTGGCCTCGATGGCGTCCAGCGCGTTGCGCGTCTCGGCGGGCTGGGTGTCCATGACCCGGCTGCCCACGCCGGCCTGGATGGCGATGATGCCAATGTTGTGGGCGACCATGTCGTGCAGCTCCCGGGCGATGCGCAGCCGTTCGGCGGTGACTGCCTGCTGTGTGGCCTGGGCGCGCACTGTGTCCGCGTGCACCCGGTTCTGATGGATCGTGTTGCCGATCAGCCAGGCGATGACGACGGTCAACGCCAAGGCGGCCTGCACCGAGAGGTTGACCGCGTACCCGAGTGCCAACCGCCAGACCGTGTCCGCGGCCACCGTGCCGACCGGCAGCATGGCGGCCAAGACCGATATGTGCCGCGAGCGGGTTGCCGAGGTGTAGCCCACAAGCGCGTCGGCCAGGAGGAAGAGCACGAACGGCGTCTCCCGCACCGGCATCCCGGACGAGAAGACGGCTCCCGCGAGCGCCACGGCCACGGCCGCCAGTGGCGCGCGGAACAGCAGCAGTGCGCCCAGAGTCGTGACGATGGCGGTGACCAGGAGCGGTGCGTCCTCGATGTTGCCGTTGTACCGGAGCAGACGCCGCAACTCGTCCGGCCGTTGAAGCGTGCGCACCAGGATGACGGTTGACCAGAAGGCCGCCACCCACACACCCGAGGGCACGGACTTGAGCATGGGTGGACGAGGCGCGGCGGTCATGGGGCAGATCGTATGCGCGCCGCCCCGCCGCGACATCGGCCCACGGGCGTAATCCCCCGGGCTACCGGCACGCGACCCCAGGTGTGGCCCACGGGCCGATGCCGGCACCCCATCCTCCCCGGCACCGTTGGCCCGTGATCGAAGCCACCCGACTGACCAAGCGGTACGGCGACACCGTCGCCGTCGACAACCTGACCTTCACCGTGGAACCGGGTAAGGTCAACGGCTTCCTCGGCCCGAACGGCGCCGGCAAGTCCACCACGCTGAGGATGATCCTGGGACTGAACGCCGCCAGCGGTGGATCCGTCACCGTGGACGGGGTCCCCTTCTCGAATCGTCCGCGCGGGCTGCGCCACGTCGGCGCGCTGCTGGACGGGCAGGACGTCCACGGCGGACGAAGCGCGCAGGCGCACCTGTCCGCCCTGGCCCGCAGTAACCGCATCCCGCCGGCCCGTGTGGACGAGGTCCTTCAGGAGGTCGGCCTGGCCAAAGCGGCGCGGCGCCGCATCGGGGGGTTCTCTCTCGGGATGAAGCAGCGGCTCGGCATCGCGGGCGCCCTCCTCGGCGACCCGCCAGTACTGCTGTTCGACGAGCCGCTGAATGGGCTGGATCCCGAAGGCGTGCTGTGGGTGCGCGGGCTGTTTCGCCGCCTGGCGTCCGAGGGCCGCACCGTGTTCGTCTCCAGCCACATGATGGCCGAGATGCAGCACACCGCTGACCAGCTCATCGTCATCGGTCGGGGCCGATTGATCGCAGACCGGAGTCTGGCGGACTTCGCGGACCGCGACGCTTCCCTGAGCGCGACCGTGCACACGCCCGACCTGGCTGCATTGGCGGACGCGCTGATCGCCGAGGGCGCGTCGGTACTGAGGGAGAGCGACGAGACGGGCCGGGTCACCGGCCTGACCGCGGCCCGGATCGGAGAGCTCGCCCACCAGCACCGCATCGTGCTGCACGAACTCACCCCCCAGACCTCGTCTCTGGAGTCGGCCTTCATGTCCCTCACCGCCGACAGCGTCGAATACCTCGCAGGAGAGACCCGATGAGCACACCGACGTTGTCCGGCACCAGGCCGTCCGAGCGTGTGGCGGAACCCGCGCCGCGGTTCGTGGACCTGCTCGGCGCCGAGTGGATCAAGACGCGGTCGCTGCGGTCGACCTACTGGGTGCTCGCGCTCAGCGCGGTGGCCGCCATCGCGATCAACGTGAACGCCGTCCACAGCGATCTGCCGTACATAGACCGTCCGCATCCCGTGGTGCCCGGCTCGCCGCCCTTCCGGTACGACCCGCTGTTCCACGGCCTCAACAGCATCGCCGCCGACCTCATGGCGCTGGCGGCGGCCAGCTTCGGCGCCATCACGGTCTTCGGCGAGTACGCCACCGGAATGATCCGGACCACGTTCGCCGCCGTTCCCGACCGCCGCGCGGTGATCACGGCCAAGGTGGCCCTCGTCACGGTGATCACACTCGTCCTCGGCGTGATCGTCTCCACGACGTCGTTCTTCACCACCAATGCGATGCTGGCCTCCCGCCACGTCGGGCTTTCGATCAACGACCCCGGCTGTCTGCGGGCGGTCATGGCCTACGGGCTGGTCGTTCCGGTCTGCGCGCTCATCGGCATGGCGTTCGGCGCCGTCTTGCGACACGCCACCGCCTCGATCATCGCAGTCGTAGGGCTTCTGTTCATCGTGCCTCTGCTCTTCGGCGGTGACCGGTACAAACTCCTCAAGGAGATCGGCGACTATCTGCCCCTCCACGCCGAGAGCCGACTGGCTCTCAACCCGAACTCCTCTACCGACCTGGGCAAGTATCCGGGAACGATCACCGGCTCGTGGATCGCGCTCGCGGCCTGGGCGCTCGTTTCGGTGATCGTCGCCGTGGTTGTCGTGCGGCGCCGGGACGTGTGAAGGCGGCTTTGCGCAGGCGGCACCCGCAACCGCCGATGGGCTGCCGCCGTCCCGGCCAGGTCGAATGGCGGGTCACCACGATCACCACGTCTACGCCGTCATCGGCCGGTCGTACGGCCCGATCGGGGCCGTCAGGTGCGACGCGCCGCCCGTCAGCCGTCGGTCGACCGCCGCCGCCACGGCCCGCCCCTCGGCGATCGCCCACACGATCAGCGACTGTCCGCGCGCGGCGTCCCCCGCGGCGTACACCCCCGGGACGTTCGTCGCGAAGTCCTCGTCCCGCGCGATGGTCCCGCGTGCGTCGAGCGCGATCCCGAGCTGGTCGATCAGCCCGTCCCCGCGGTCGGGCCCCGAGAAGCCCAGCGCGAGCAGCACGAGGTCCGCGGGCAGCGTCCGCCCGGTACCCGCCACCGGTCGCCGCCGCTCGTCCACCTCGACCAGGTGCAGCGCGCGTACGTGCCCCTCGGCATCCCCCGTGAAGCGCAGCGTGGACGCCGCGAACAGCCGGGCGTCCGCGTCCGCCTCGGGCGCGGTCCGCAGATCGCGCGCCTCCTCGTGCGCGGCGGACAGCCGGTAGATCTTCGGGTACGTCGGCCACGGTTGGGTGTCCTCGTTCCGGCCCGCCTCCGGCTGTGGGTAGATGTCGAGCTGGGTCACGGACGCCGCCCCTTCGCGTACCGCGGTACCGAGACAGTCCGCCCCCGTGTCCCCGCCCCCCACGATCACGACATGCTTTCCCGCCGCCGTCAGCGGCGAGACCTCCAGGTCCCCCTCGCACACCCGGTCGGCCAGCGGCAGATACACCATCGCCTGATGGATCCCGGCCAGCTCCCGCCCGGGCACGTCCAGTTCCCGCCATGCCGTGGCGCCCGTCGCGATCACCACGGCGTCGTATCGCGCCCGTAGTTCGGCGGCCCCGATGTCCTTCCCGATGGCCGTCGACGTACGGAACTTGGTCCCCTCCGCACGCATCTGCCCCAGGCGTCGGTCGAGATGCCGTTTCTCCATCTTGAACGCCGGTATCCCGTACCGCAGCAGCCCTCCGATCCGGTCCGCGCGCTCGTACACCGCCACCGTGTGCCCGGCGCGCGTGAGCTGCTGGGCCGCCGCGAGCCCGGCCGGCCCCGACCCCACGATCGCGACCGTCCGCCCCGACAGCCGCTCCGGCGGACGCGGTGGCGCGAACCCCTCCTCCCAGGCCCGGTCGGCGATGGCCACCTCCACGTTCTTGATGGTGACCGCGGGCTGGTTGATGGCGAGTACGCACCCCGCCTCGCACGGCGCCGGACACAGCCGCCCCGTGAACTCCGGGAAGTTGTTCGTGGCGTGCAGCCGGTCGCCGGCCGCGCGCCAGTCCTCGCGCGAGACGAGGCCGTTCCACTCGGGGATCAGGTTGCCGAGCGGGCACGCCTCGTGACAGAAGGGGACCCCGCAGTCCATGCACCGGTTCGCCTGGCGGCTGATGATCGGCAGCAGGGCGCCCGGGACGTACACCTCGTTCCAGTCCCGCACCCGTTCCTCCACGGGCCTGCGGGGCCACTCCTCCCGGGGGGTGCTCATAAAGCCCTTGGGATCGGCCATGGCCGTCCCCCTCGTGCACGCGTACGGGGTCGCTTCGTGCCACGATACGACGCTCTTTTCCCGTTCGCCCCTCGTCAGCAGGCCCCCGACCGCAGCTCGGGCCGCTCGGGCAAGGAGCGGGGATGCCGCCCGGGCGCGGGCGAGGACGAACCCGGAAACCTTCACGGCCTCCGGGTCACCGTACGTGACCTCGCGTACGAGCATGGTGACCATGTGATCGCCCCACGCGAACGCATACGTGACCGTCCACCGCCCGCGCCGCACCGGCCACAAGCCGACAGCCGAACGACCGACTCCCGCCCCGGCTGTGGCTGTGGCTGTGGCTGTGGCTGTGGCAGTGGCAGTGGCAGCCGGCCCTGGCCCGGTCCGCCCCGTCCCGGGCCCCGATCTGCGTCCGACCCCGACCCCGGCCCGACCCCGGCCCGACCCCCGACCCTGCCCCGGCCCGGCCCGGCCCGCCCCGACCCTCGACCCCGTCCCGTCCCGTCCCGGCCCGACCCCCGTCCCGTCCCGGCTCCGACCTCGGGCCCCGGCCCCGTCCCGGTCGGCCCGCCCCGGTCACGCCGCCTCTCGAAGCCGCCACTCCCGCAGCACCGTCTCCACGCTCTCAGAGATGTGCCGACGCGCCTCGGGTCTCGGCACCCCGTTCATCAGCAGCCGGTCGTACGGCGTCTCCAGGTGCCGTATCGACGCCCGCACCGCCGCCGTCACCGCGTCCGGCGACAGCGTCCGCCCCGCCGCGCTGCGGCCGACCCGTCCGCTCCCGCGCACCGCGGCATGCGCCGCGATCTCCTCCGCACGCCCGGCCGGGCACCCGGGAAACAGCCGACGGACCTCCCGAGCGAAAGCCTCCGTGAACCGCAGGTCCTCGACCGCGCGCCGCTGTGCGTCCCGCGCCCGGCGTCTGCGCCGCGCCTCCGCATCCGCCAGGCACCGCTCCTCGGCGAGCGCGAGCGCCGCCTCCTCGACGAGCACCCCCTGCCGCTCGTACCGGCCGTGACGCCGGTTGAACCGCACCACCACCGCGGAGAGCGCACTCGCCTCCCGTGACCGCCTGGTCAGCGCCGCGTCGCCACGCGGCAGGAACACCAGATGCCCGAGGTCCGCACAGTCCAGGCACCGGGGCGTTCCCTCCTCCAGCACCAGCAACGGCAAAGGCCCGCTGCGGCACCCGGCGCAGTGCCGCCGCTTCAGTGACTGGAACACCAGAAGTCCGTCATCAGGTGGGGTAGTTACGCTCGGCGCCATACCCACTCCATTCCCCGCCCGGCCGAGCGGCGATCCCGATGGACCCCGTCCTGGCCGCGGCCTCGACGCGATCCCGCCCGGCAGCGACTCCGCCGCGCCCGTCCTTGTGCGAGGGGGCCGGCCGTCTCGTGGTTCCACCCCGGTGGCGCGGCATCATGGGCTCTGTGCGACTCGAAGCGATCACCTGGGAACGGCTCGGCGACCTCCTCGCCGACCGGCTGCTCGACCTGAAGCCCGACGACGGCAGCCCATGGCCGCGCATCGCCTTCGACGGAGCCCCGGCCGCGCGCCCCGGCGACCTTGCCCAGCGTGTGTCCGACGCCCTGCGGATACGCGGCCGCTCCTCGCTCGTCGTCGGCACGGAGGGCTTCCTGCGCCCCGCGTCCCTGCGCCTGGAACACGGCCACCGGGACCCGGACTCCTACTACGACGGATGGCTCGACACCGGCGCCCTGTGGCGCGAGGTCTTCGGGCCCCTCGAACCCGGCGCCGACGGCCGCGTCCTGCCCGATCTGCGGGACCCGGTCACCGACCGCGCCACACGGAGCCCCTCCGTCCGACTCCCGCCCGGCAGCCCCCTGTTGCTCCATGGTCCCCTCCTCCTTCGGCACTGGTTCCCCTTCGACCTGACCGTCCATCTGCTCCTGTCGGCCGGCGCCCTGCGCCGCCGCACCCCCGAGTCCGAGCACTGGACCCTTCCCGCCTTCGAGCGCTACGAGGCGGAAATCTCCCCGGGGGCCTCCGCCGACGTCCTGGTCCGCGCGGACGACCCGCGCCACCCCGCCTGGAACGGCTGAACGCACCCCGCGCACCCCGCTGACCGGCCTGCCCACGCCGCCCGCCCCGCGCCTCCGGGTGCGCCTGGGCGCGGGCACGGCGAGAATTGAGGACGCCGGGACATGCGGTGCGTCCCGTGCCGCGCCGGCCGTCCGGCAACGGGAGGTACTACATGACCACCGCCGGAGACATCATGCACCGTGGTGCCCAGTGGATCCCCGCCCATGAAACCCTGGACCGCGCCGCCCAGCTGATGCGCGAACTCAACGTCGGTGCGCTGCCCATCAGTGACGAGAACGAACGGCTCTGCGGCATCCTCACCGACCGCGACATCGTCGTCGGCTGTGTGGCCGTGGGCCACGATCCCTCACGGGTGACTGCGGGCGAGATGGCCCGAGGCACACCGCGCTGGGTCGACTCGAACGCCGACATCAGCGAGGTGCTCCAGGAGATGGAGGGGCACCAGATCCGCCGGCTTCCCGTCATCGAGAACAAGCGCCTCGTCGGCATGATCAGCGAATCCGACCTGGCCGGTCACCTGACGGAGAATCAGATGGTCGAGTGGGTCGAGAACGTCTACGCGAGGAGCGCGACGCGCTGACCCGGACCACGCTGACCCGGACCACGCAGACCCGGACCAGGCGTGCCCACGGCCCGCCGACCGTTCCACCCGGGGCGCAGGCCACCCCCGGCCCGTCCGCCAGCCGGTCGGCAGTCGTCGACCGGCTCGGACCGGCGGCACCGGGCACCCCGAGAGCCGGGGGCAGCCTGGCGTCGGGCCCGCGGGGTCACAACCAGCCGTTGCGCTTGAACCCCCGGTACAGGACGAGACAGGCGACGGCTATCACGACCAGAACCAGGGGGTAGCCGAGTCTCCAGTGCAGCTCGGGCATGTATGTGAAGTTCATGCCGTACACACCGGTGACCATCGTCGGCACCGCGATCAGCGCGGCCCAGGCCGTGATTCTGCGCATGTCGTCGTTCTGAGCGAGGCTCACCTGCGCGAGATGTGCCTGCAGGATCGAGTTGAGCAGTTCGTCGAAGGAGGCAATCTGTTCGGTGGCGCGCAGCAGATGGTCGAAGACGTCCCGGAAGTACGCCTGTATCTCCGGGGCGATCACCCGGATCGGCCTGGTGGCCAGCTCCTGGAGGGGCCGGTCCAGGGGCGCCACCGCCCGCTTCAGTTCCAGGAGTTCACGTTTGAGCTGGTAGATGCGGCCCGGATCCAGTCGCGCGCCGTTCTCCGCGAACACATCCGTCTCGACCTGGTCGATGTCCTCCTGCACCGCGTCCGTGACGCTCAGATAGTCGTCCACCACATGGTCGGCGATCGCGTGCAGCACCGCGGCGGGGCCCTTCGCGAGCTGCTGGGGGTGGGCCTCCAGTTCCTCACGCAACGGCCCGAGAGAGCCGTGCCGTCCGTGTCGCACCGTGATGACGAAGGCGGGACCGATGAACACCATGATCTCGCCGGTGCTCACCACCTCGCTTGTCGCGGTCAACTCCTTGTGTTCCACGTAGCAGACGGTCTTGAAGACGGCGAACAGCGTTTCCCCGTACCGCTCCAGCTTCGGGCGCTGGTGCGCCTCGACCGCGTCCTCGGCCGCGAGCGGATGCAGATCGAAGAGCTCGGCGATTCCCGCGAACTCCTGGTCCGTCGGCTCGTGCAGCCCGAGCCAGACGAATCCGTCGTCGCTCCTGCGGACCCGCTCCACGGACTCGACCAGATTCCCGCCGTCGGGAACGCGGACGCCCTCCCGATACGTCACGCAGTTGACCACCGCGGAGCCCAGTGGCGACCGGGCGGGGTGGCTCAGATCGACGCGCGCCCGGCGCCGCGCCAATCGCGCCACCTTGCGGAGGCCGCTGACCCTGTCGAGGCCCGTGACCCTCCGCAGATTCCCTGCCATGGACATCTGGATCTCCTTGGATGGATCTCCTTGCGCCGCACCCGGCGCCCTCGCGGGCCAGTCTGCCAGTCGGCCTCGATCGCTGGAGAAGCCTGTGGAAACGGAAAGTTCCGCTTCGGTACACGGCTTGTCGGGTCACCCGGCACCGGTCACGCGGAGGGTCGGCGGGCACGGCCGGGGCGGACAGGTGGGATGATCGCCGTATGACGCCGAGCGACGGGTATCTCCTCGACAACCAGCAGGCCGAGGCGGGCCGGCGTTTCGACGCGCTCTCCGCTCTCTTCGATCCCACGACGTTCCGTCATATCGAGGACCTCGGTATCGGGCCCGGCTGGCGTTGCTGGGAGGTCGGCGCCGGCGGCACCTCCGTGGTCTCCTGGCTCGCCAAGAAGGTCGGTCCGACCGGAAAGGTCCTCGCCACCGACATCGACACCTCGTGGGCGGTGTCGGCCGCCCGGCCCCCGATCCAGATCCGTACCCACGACGTCGGCGTCGAAGAGCCGCCGGGGGTGGGATTCGACCTGGTGCACGCCCGGCTCGTCCTCGTCCATGTACCGGACCGGGAAAGGGCGTTGCAGTCGATGATCAAGGCCCTGAGGCCCGGCGGATGGCTGCTGGTCGAGGATGCCGACCCCGAGCTCCAGCCCCTCATCTGCCCGGACGAGTACGGCCCCGAGCAACAGCTCGCCAACCGTCTGCGCCGGGGTTTCCGCACGCTCCTCGCCCAACGCGGTGCCGACCTCTCCTACGGCCGCCGGCTGCCGCGCCTGCTCCGCGAGGCGGGGCTGCGGCGGGTGGAGGCGGACGCGTACTTTCCGCTCGCCTCGCCCGCCGGCGCGGTCCTCGAAGCCGCGACCGTCCGGCAGGTCCGTGACCGGCTCGTCGCCGCGGGCCTCGCCACGGACGAGGAGATCGACCGTCATCTGTCCCATGTCGCGTCCGGCACGATGGACCTGGCCACATCCCCGTTGATCTCGGCCTGGGGGCGCAAGGAGTAGCGGCACCGGGGGAGGGCGGCGCCCGGCAGGGCGCAGCAGGCCCCCGGGGCACCTACCCGCCGCCCGCCGGGGGCCTGCCTCCCACTTTCCCTACCGCCATGGCCCCCGCCCTGCACCCTTGCGCCGTCGCCTCCTCCGGTTCCGCCCCCGTCAGGAGGGCCGCCAGGAAGGCCCCGGTGAAGGCGTCGCCCGCGCCCGTGGTGTCCCGAGGGGTGGCGGGGACTGCCGGGATCCGGGCACGGACCGTTCCCGACACGGCCACCAGCGCCCCCTCCGCGCCCTGCTTGGCGACCACCAGGGGCAACTCGCGGCTCAGGCCGCGGTGCCGGGCGACGACATCCGTGACGACGTCCCCGATGACGAGCAGAGCCCCGCTCACGCCTTCGCCCAGGCCGCCGCGATCCGTGCCGCGAGGAGTACGTTGCTGCGCACCGCCGCCAGATTGGCACTCAGCGAGGCCCCCTCGGTGTGCCGTACCAGATAGTCGAGCAGGAACGGCGTGACCGCCTGACCGGTGACACCCTCGTCCTCGCATGCCTGCAGCGCGGCGGCCAGCACACGCGCGTGGAGCTGCGGATCGAGTTGCTCCTCGGCCGCGACGGGCTGGGCGACGATGAGCGCCGAGTCCGGACCCCCGAGCACGTCCTGTGCCCGCATGACGCCCGCCACCTCGTCCGGAGACTCCAGGGTCCAGTCGACCGGATGCCCGGAGTCGGACAGATAGAAGCCCGGGAACCGGTCGGTGCGGTATCCGGCCACCGCCACGCCCAGTGTCTCCAGACGCTGCAGCGTCGCCGGCACGTCCAGGATCGACTTCACGCCCGCGCACACCACGGTGATCCTAGTTCTGGCCAGCAGACCCAGGTCGGCGGACTCGTCCTGGGTCGCGGTCCACTGCCGGTGCACCCCGCCGAGGCCGCCCGTCGCGAAGACCCGTACCCCGGCGAGGGAGGCAAGCAGGGCCGTCGCGGACACCGTCGTCGCCCCGCTCACCCCCGCTGCGGCCGCGAGCGGCAGATCGCGATGGCCCAGCTTGCGGACCCCCTCCTCGTTCGCGATCCGCTCGACCTGCTCCTTGTTCAGCCCGACATGGGCCTGGCCGTCCAGGACGGCGATCGTCGCCGGCACGCAGCCCTCCTGCCGTACGAGGTCCTCCAGGTCCAGTGCGACCTGGAGGTTCCGCGGCCGGGGCAGCCCGTGCGCGATGATCGTCGATTCCAGAGCCACCACCGGCCGGCGGGCGGCGAGGGCCTCCCGCACCTCTTCGGACACCATCAGCACGCGCGTGCCTCCTGTCTCTCGGTCTTCCCTCATCTCTGGCGGGCGGCGCCCCCGGCCAAACACGTGCGAGCCATGGGCGGGAGAACACCAGCCTGGGGCCATGACGGACAACTCGCCACGTCGTGACCGGGCCGTCCCTGTGGATCCGCGACCCGGACGGGAACGTCTTCGAGGCACGGCCCTGCGAGCAGTCCGCGGAGCGGGTCAGAAAAGCGGTACCGGCAGCACCCCTTCGAGCGCGAGCAGCTTGCGTTTGGTCTCCAGCCCGCCCCCGAACCCGCCGATGCCGCCGTCGCTCTCGACCACGCGATGGCACGGCACGACCACCGGCAGCGGGTTCGCACCCATCGCCATCCCCACGGCCTGGGCCGCCCCCGGCTGGCCCACCCGGCGGGCCAGATCGCCGTACCCCACCACGGCCCCGTACGGCACGCCGGAGGCCAGCGCGCGCAGCACCTGCCGGTTGAAGCCGGTGATCAGGGACCAGTCCAGCGGCAGCGCGAAGTCGCGCAGCCCACCCGCGAAGTAGGCCGTCAGCTGGCGTATCGCCTCGGTCAGGAGCGGAGCGTCCGGGGCCTCGACGGGCTCCGTGCCGAGCCGGGACGCCAGCCGCGCCAGGGACGTGTCGCGCACGGCCTCCGTCGCGTGGAACACCACGTTCACCAGGCCGTCGCGCGTCGCGGCCAGCAGCAGGGGGCCGATGTCCGTGGCGACCACGGTCCACACCAGGCGCTGCTCGTCCTGCCCGTCACTGTTCATGTGCCCACCGTACGGCCCGGCACCGACAACGCCGCCGTGGACGGGGGCCGGCCGGTCGCATTCGCAGGCGCGGGATCAGCGGGCCGTGACCGCCGTCCGCACCACGTCGGGGACGTTCGTGATGACACCGTCCACGCCGAAGCCGTCCACCCGCCGGGCCTCGTCCGCGCCGTTGACGGTCCAGGCGAAGACCCTCATCGGCTTGTCGTGCGGCCCCTTGAGCGCGTGCACCGCGGAGACGTATCCGGGCGAGAGCCTGGTGTACTCCGCGTTGATCTGGTCGGCGAACCGGGAGTACGCCGGCAGCTCCGTCACCCGCGGTGTGCCGAGATAAGCCGTCCTGATCCCCGGTCGCAGGTCGTGGACCGTGCGCACACTGGCCGCGCTGAAGCTCTGGACGATCAGCCGTCTCCTCAGGTGGCCGGAGTCGAGCCAGCCTTCCTTGGCCAGCAGCGCGAGGGTCTCGCGCTCGATGCCCGGATACAGCTCTGGGTTCTTGATCTCCAGGACCAGGTTCTGATGGTTGTGCGACAGGCGCTCCATGTACTGCTGCAGCGTCGGTACCCCCACGCCCGCGTACCGTCGGCCGTACCAGCCTCCCGCGTCCAGGCGCGCGATCTCCTTGGCGGTGAAGTCCTTCACCCGCCAGGGCGCCCGGTGCGGGAACAGCTTTCTGACATTGGTCGTCCGGTCCAGCGTGGCGTCGTGGATCACGACGAGCCGGCCGTCCTTGGTGCGCTGCACGTCGTTCTCGACCCAGCGGAAACCCATGGCGGCCGCCTTGTCGATGGCGGCCAGGGTGTTCTCGGGCGCGGAGCCGGAGGCGCCGCGGTGGGCGACGACGACCAGCCGGTCGCCGCCGGCGGCCCCGGCGTGCGGCGTCGGCAGTATGGCGATCCCGACTCCGAAGAACGCGACGGCCGTGGCGGCGACTGCAACGCGCGCGTGCATACCTACTCCTCACGTCGGACGATCACATACAGCACCAGAGTGGCAGCAGACGGACAGGTACGTGAGGAACGGGGCGGGCACAGATCGGCAGGGGTTGCCCAGAAGCGCTCACAAGTGCCGCACAAGTGCGGCAGCGTCGTGCTTCTTTGCCGGAAAATCGTTCGCCCGTTCCGGTGGGAGTCATACTCTCTGCCACAACCCTGACCGTCGTCGCGGTCCTGGGGATGGGGACATTTCCGGATTTCAGGGACGCATTCAGGGTGAGGAGGGCCGACGCGCATGCAGAGCACCGTCGACGGCTTCAGCTACGGACTTGTCACTCCGGTGGTGGCGTACCTCATGGCCTGCCTCGGCGGCGCGCTCGGTCTGCGCTGCACCGCACGATCGATGCTGGTGGCCCAGTCCTGGCGGGCCGGATGGCTCGCCCTGGGGTCGACCGCCATCGGGTCGGGCATCTGGACCATGCACTTCATCGCGATGATGGGGTTCACCGTGCGGCACACCCCGATCCACTACGACAGGACGATCACGTTCGCGAGCCTCGTCGTCGGCGTCGTCATGGTCGGAGTCGGCGTCTTCATCGTGGGGTACCGGGGCGCGACCGGGGTGGCGCTCTTCACCGGTGGCACCCTCACCGGTCTGGGTATCGCCTCGATGCACTACCTCGGCATGGCCGGGATGCGTCTCGACGGGGTGTTGGAGTACAACACCCTCACCGTCGCAGCGTCCGTCGTCATCGCGGTCGTCGCGGCGACCGCCGCCCTCTGGGCCGCCGGACAGATCCGCGGCTTCCTCTGGAGCGTCGGGGCGAGCCTCGTCATGGGACTCGCCGTCACGGGCATGCACTACACGGGCATGGCCGCCCTCTCCGTCCATCTGCACGGCACCGGGGGAACACCCGGCGGTGAGACGCCCGCAGCCCTGCTCGCCCCGATGATGATCGGCCCGCTCGCCTTCCTGTGCCTCGCCGGCGTCGTCGTGATGTTCGACCCGCTGATGGTCATGGGCAAGCCCGCCTGGACCCCGGTGGAGCGCAAGCCCGGGATCCCGGCCCATCCCCAGGTCACCCACACCGGACGGCATCCGTCCTCCCGCCTTCGCCGACGCCCCGCCCAGCGGGACTTCCGGGCTCCGCAGAACCGGTGACCGCCCCCGATGTCAGTGCGGGGTCGTACGGTGGAGAACATGCGGCCCGTTTCCCAGATCGAACGCTCGGTGGCGCCCTTCGAGGTCGTCAGCCCCTATCAGCCCAGCGGTGACCAGCCCACGGCCATCGCCGAGCTGGACAAGCGCATCCGCGCAGGTGAGAAGGACGTCGTCCTGCTGGGCGCGACCGGCACCGGCAAGTCCGCGACCACCGCGTGGATGATCGAGAAGCTTCAGCGGCCCACCCTGGTGATGGCCCCGAACAAGACACTGGCCGCCCAGCTGGCCAACGAGTTCCGCGAGCTGTTGCCGAACAACGCGGTCGAATACTTCGTCTCGTACTACGACTACTACCAGCCCGAGGCGTACGTCCCGCAGTCGGACACGTACATCGAGAAGGACTCCTCGATCAACGAGGAGGTGGAGCGCCTGCGCCACTCCGCGACCAACTCGCTGCTCACCCGCCGTGACGTCATCGTGGTCGCCTCGGTCTCCTGCATCTACGGCCTCGGTACCCCGCAGGAGTACGTGGACCGCATGGTCAGCCTCAAGGTCGGCGACGAGATCGACCGCGACGAGCTGCTGCGCCGCTTCGTCGACATCCAGTACACGCGCAACGACATGGCGTTCACCCGGGGCACCTTCCGGGTGCGCGGCGACACCATCGAGATCTTCCCGGTCTACGAGGAGCTGGCCGTCCGCATCGAGATGTTCGGCGACGAGATCGAGGCCCTCTCCACCCTCCACCCGCTCACCGGCGAGGTCATCAGCGACGACGAGCAGCTGCACGTCTTCCCCGCCTCCCACTACATCGCGGGACCCGAGCGCATGGAACGGGCGGTCAACGGCATCGAGAAGGAGCTGGAGGAGCGCCTGGCCGAGCTGGAGAAGCAGGGCAAGCTCCTGGAGGCCCAGCGGCTGCGCATGCGCACGACGTACGACATCGAGATGCTCCGCCAGATCGGCACCTGCTCCGGCGTGGAGAACTACTCGATGCACTTCGACGCCCGCGAGCCCGGCTCCGCGCCGAACACCCTGCTCGACTACTTCCCGGAGGACTTCCTGCTCGTCATCGACGAGTCACACGTCACGGTGCCGCAGATCGGTGCCATGTACGAGGGCGACGCCTCCCGCAAGCGCACTCTGGTCGAGCACGGCTTCCGCCTGCCCTCGGCCCTGGACAACCGCCCGCTGAAGTGGGAGGAGTTCCAGCGGCGCATCGGCCAGACCGTCTATCTCTCGGCGACCCCGGGGCAGTACGAGCTGTCCCGCTCCGACGGCCAGGTCGAGCAGATCATCCGCCCCACCGGACTCGTCGACCCCGAAGTCGTGGTCAAGCCCACCGAGGGCCAGATCGACGACCTGGTGCACGAGATCCGCAAGCGCACCGAGAAGGACGAGCGCGTCCTGGTCACCACGCTCACCAAGAAGATGGCCGAGGACCTCACCGACTACTTCCTGGAGCTCGGCATCCAGGTGCGCTATCTGCACAGCGACGTGGACACCCTGCGCCGGGTCGAGCTGCTGCGCGAGCTGCGCTCCGGTGAGTACGACGTCCTGGTCGGCATCAACCTCCTCCGGGAGGGCCTCGACCTGCCCGAGGTCTCCCTGGTGGCGATCCTCGACGCCGACAAGGAGGGCTTCCTGCGCTCGGGGACCTCCCTCATCCAGACCATCGGCCGTGCCGCGCGCAATGTCTCGGGTCAGGTCCATATGTACGCCGACAAGATCACGCCGGCGATGGAGAAGGCCATCGAGGAGACCAACCGCCGCCGCGAGAAGCAGGTCGCGTACAACAAGGCGCACGGCATCGACCCGCAGCCGCTCCGCAAGAAGATCAACGACATTGTGGCGCAGATCGCCCGGGAGGACGTGGACACGGAGCAGCTGCTCGGGAGCGGATACCGCAAGGTGAAGGACGGCAAGGGCGCCAAGGCCCCCGTGCCCTCGCTCGGCGGCCAGGCGGCGAAGGGCGCCAAATCCGCCAAGGGCAAGGCCAAGGAGACGGTCCCGACCGACCGTCCGGCGGCCGAGCTCGCCGAGCAGATCGAGGAGCTGACCGAGCGGATGCGGGCCGCGGCCGCGGATCTGCAGTTCGAGATCGCGGCCCGGCTGCGCGACGAGGTGTCCGAGATGAAGAAGGAACTGCGTCAGATGAGGGAGGCGGGCCTGGCCTGACGGCCCCGCCACCCGTGGCGGACCCCGGAACGCGCGCGGTGTGTTGCAAGACTGACACAAAGCGCGGTCCGGGGTTCGTCACTGTCAGTGCCGCTGCGTAGGGTTTTGGCATCCGCGGGGTCCGCGGCCAACAGGGGACCGCTCGAGAGGGGAACGGCGCGTGACCGTCAACATGACCAAGGGGCAGGCCATCAGCCTGCAGAAGAACGACGGAGGCACGCTGACCGCTGTGCGCATGGGGCTCGGCTGGCAGGCCGCCCCCCGGCGCGGGCTGTTCGGTTCGCGCACCCGGGAGATCGACCTCGACGCGTCAGCCGTGCTCTTCGCGGACAAGCAGCCCGTGGACGTGGTCTTCTTCCGGCACCTGGTGAGCGACGACGGATCCGTGCGGCACACGGGCGACAACCTCGTCGGCGGAGCGGGCCAGGGCGGTGACGACGAGGCGATCCTCGTCGACCTGCAGCGCGTTCCGGTCCACATCGACCAGATCGTCTTCACCGTGAACTCGTTCACGGGCCAGACGTTCCAGGAGGTGCAGAACGCGTTCTGCCGCCTGGTCGACGAGACCAACGGCGAGGAACTGGCCCGCTACACGCTGGCCGGCGGGGGCGCGTACACGGCGCAGATCATGGCCAAGGTCCACCGCGCGGGTGCGGGCTGGTCCATGACGGCCCTGGGCACCCCGGCCAACGGCCGTACGTTCCAGGACCTGATGCCGGCGATCCTGCCGCATCTGTAGGCGTCCGGACGCCGGATACACAACGACACAGGGGGACGAGGCGATGACGGCCGAGCTGGTCCGGGGGCAGAACCATCCGCTTCCGCGGGTCCGCCTCGAGGTCCGGGTGTCGGCCTGCACACCGGTCGTGGCCGGGGCCACGCTCGCCGACGCACAGGGCAGGGTGCCCGGCATCGAGTGGGTGGCCCACCCGGGCGCGCCCACGCTGCCGGGCATCGAGGTCTCCCGGCAGGCTGCGGCCGACCACCGGCTGGCCTTCGACCTGGACGCGCTGCCGGAGAGCGTGCACCGGGTCAGCGTGCTGCTCGCCCTGCCCACGGGGACCGGCGGCCCGGCGCGGTTCGGCGGCCTCGCCGCCCCCGTCGCCGCCGTCACCGGCATCGACGGCGCCGAGGTCGCCCACTACCGGATCAGCGGCCTGGACTCCGAGTCCGCGGTCGTCGCGCTGGAGCTCTACCGCAGGCAGGGCGCCTGGAAGGTCCGCGCGATCGGCCAGGGCTACGCGGGCGGGCTCGCCGCGCTCCTCGCGGATCAGGGACTGCCCGAGGCCGAGCCTCTCGCGGGCGAGATCAACGAGGCGGTCGTCCAGGGCCTGGCCCGCTCGATCGCACCGCCTGCGCCACGCCTCCCGGACGGCGACCGCACCCGGCGGTCGGCCACCCCGGCAGCACCCCAGGGGGCCTCCGGCGCCGTACCGTCCCACCAGGATCCACCGGGCGTGCCGCGGCCGGGATCCCCGTACGACGCCTCCGGCTCGCGCGACCCCGTCCCGCAACCGGCTTCCGGCGGCCCGGTCGACTACGTGCACCCCGGTCGGCAGAGCGCGGCACCGCCAGTGCCCGCACCGACCGCGCCCGCGGCACCGTCCGGGCAGCCCGCACAGCCCGTCGCGGGCGACGCCACCGGCTGGTCCATGGAGGAGCGGCTCTACAACCAGGTGTGGGGCATGTTCGAAGACCTGGCGCGCACGGTCGCCGCGTACCGCAGCGCCGTCGACTTCGCCGACTCACGCCTGGAGCGGGAGCTGGACCGGGTGCTGGCCGATCCGCGCAACCGGATCGGCGGGCAGAGCGACGCTGCGCGCGAGGCGGCCCGGAGCAGACACAGCCGACTCGTCACCCAGGCCAGAGCCGCGCTCGACCGCGACCTCACCCAGCTCGACGCGGAGTCGGACGTCGTCGAGCCCGCGCTGCCCCCGGCGTACGCACGCTGGGACAATCCGGTCTGGCACGGGTACCGGGTGCCGACGGAGATCCCCATGGCCGTGCGCCTGGGAGACCTGCGTCTCCCCGAGAGCGAGACCTTGCGCATCCCCATGCTGGTCAGACTGCCGTTGGAACGCGGGCTGTGGATCGACAGCGGACGTTCCGGCTCCCTCGACCCGCTGGTGGACTCCGACGGACTGCGCCGGCTCGCCATGGAGACGGCGGTGGTGCACGCGGCACGGCTGCTGGCGGTGTACCCGCCTGACGAGTTTGCGGTGGAGGTGATCGACCCGGCGGGTTCGGGCGCCCCGGCGCTTGCCCCCCTGGTGCGGTCCGGGGTGCTCGTCGATCCGCCCGCGGTCGGCGGTGCGGGCGTCGCCGATGTGCTGACCCGGCTGACCCAGCGCGTCGACCTGCTGCAGATGGCAGTGCGCGGTGGCGCCCCGGACGCGTTGCCACCGGGCCTCGACACCGCCGGGCGTCTGCTGATCGTGCATGACTTCCCGCATGGTTTCGACGACCGGGCCGTGACCCGACTGCGCTATCTCGCGGACGAGGGCCCGTCCGTCGGCGTGCAGCTGATGATGGTCGCGGACCGGGAGGACGCCGCGGGCTACGGTCCGTTGCTCGACCCGCTCTGGCGCTCACTGCTGCGGCTCACCCCTGTTCCCGACGACCACCTCGCGGACCCCTGGGTCGGCCATGCGTGGACGTATGAACCACCGCGCGTGCCACAGGGCAGCGAGGTGCTCGCCCAGGTGCTCGGCCGGGTCGCTCAGGCCCGCCGCACCGGGAACCGCTGACCCGCCCCACCTGTTCGTCAAGAACAAGTAAAGGCGCTCTGAGCTGGCAGTTTAGATATTTCTTTGCCAACTTCTTTACCTTTCCTTGGTGATTGGGGTAATGTCTTCCCCACGGAGGGGAGTACTCCCTATCTGCAGCGGCGCACCCGTCAGTACGGATCAGGCCAGATCCCGGGACGCCGGCCCGCAGGCACCGGACGCATCACGCGCTCCGGGTTCCTCGGGTGGAAGAGACCTCCGGCAGCGACGACGCTGATATCCGCCGTGACGTACTGCCGGAGGCGCAGTGACTGTTTCCCTGACCCTGTGGGTCCTGACGATCGTGGGTCTCGCCGCCCTCATCTCGGTCGACTTCTTCATCGGCCGCAAGCCGCACGACGTGTCGGTCAAGGAGGCCGGTGTCTGGACGATCGTCTGGATCGTCCTGGCCGGACTGTTCGGTGTGGGCCTGCTCGTCCTCGGCGGCGGGCAGCCGGCCGGAGAGTTCTTCGCGGGCTTCATCACCGAGAAGTCGCTCAGTGTCGACAACCTCTTCGTCTTCGTCCTGATCATGACGAAGTTCGCGGTGCCCTCGCAGTACCAGCAGCGCGTGCTCCTCATCGGCGTGCTCATAGCCCTGGTCCTGCGGGCCGCGTTCATCGCCGCGGGCGCCGCGATGCTCGCCTCCTTCTCGTGGATCTTCTACCTCTTCGGCGCATTCCTGATCTGGACGGCCTGGAAGCTGATCCAGGACGCCAGGACTGGGAACGAGGAAGAGGAGTACGAGGAGAACAAGCTGCTGAAGGCGGCCGAGCGTCACTTCGGGGTGGCCGACCGCTACCACGGCACCAAGCTGTGGATCGAGGAGAACGGCAAGCGGGTCATGACGCCGATGCTGGTCGTGATCCTCGCGATCGGCACCACCGACGTGCTCTTCGCTCTCGACTCCATCCCCGCCATCTTCGGCCTGACCCAGGACCCGTACATCGTCTTCACGGCCAACGCGTTCGCGCTGATGGGTCTGAGGCAGCTCTACTTCCTCATCGGCGGCCTGCTCAGGAAGCTGGTCCACCTCTCCTACGGCCTGTCGGTCATCCTCGGCTTCATCGGGGTCAAGCTGGTGCTGCACGCGCTCCACGAGTCCGGTGTGCACGTCCCCGAGATATCCCTACCGGTCTCCCTGGGCGTCATCTGCGCCGTTCTGGTCGTCACGACGATCACCAGCCTGATGGCCTCCAGGAAGCAGGAGGCGGTCGAGGCGGCGGGGAAGGGCGGCGAGGACGCCCGGAAGAACAACGTCGAGGCGTGACCGCACGGGACCAGGGCGCGTGGCAGGGAGGGGTGCGTGGCGCACCGCCGCGCATCCCCACGGTGCGCTTCAGGCCGTGCGGTGGCCGCCTGACCTGGGATGCGGGCCCCGCACGGGTCTGCGACGATCATTGACATGGTCGTCGGGCTCCGATCACTCGCGACGCGATGGACGGCCGTCGTGCCGGTGGCCGCGGTGGTCCTCCTGTCCCTCACCTGGGGACGCGCGCTGCCCGGCGGGGTCGTTGTCCTGGTGACGGTGATCCTCGCCGGATCCGTCCTGGCGGCGGTCGACCACGCCGAAGTGGTCGCGCACCGGATCGGTGAGCCTTTCGGGTCACTCGTCCTCGCCGTCGCGGTCACGGTCATCGAGGTCGCGCTCATCGTCACCCTCATGACGGATGGTGGTCCCAAGAGCGCGACGCTGGCCCGTGACACGGTCTTCGCGGCCGTGATGATCACCTGCAACGGCGTCGTCGGAGCGAGCCTCCTGGTGGCTTCGCTGCGCCATGGGATCGCGGTCTTCAACCCCGAGGGAACCGGGGCGGCGCTCGCCACCGTCGCGACCCTGGCGACCCTCAGCCTGGTTCTGCCGACGTTCACCACGAGCAAGCCCGGTCCGGAGTTCTCCCCGGCCCAGCTCACCTTCGCCGCACTCTCCTCACTGATCCTGTACGGGCTGTTCGTGACCACCCAGACGGTGCGCCACCGGGACTACTTCCTCCCGCTGACCCGGCAGGGAGAGGTGATCCGCGCGAACGACCACGCCGACGCACCCTCCGCCCGTGCCGCCGCCCTCAGCCTGGGCCTGCTCGCGCTGGCCCTCGTCGGCGTCGTCGGACTCGCCAAGGGCGTCTCGCCCGCCATCGAGTCCGCGGTGGTGGCGGCGGGCATGCCGCAGTCCGTCGTCGGGGTGGTGATCGCGCTGCTCGTGCTGCTGCCGGAGACCATCGCCGCCCTGCGGTCGGCGCGCCGCGACCGGGTCCAGACAAGTCTCAACCTGGCCCACGGCTCGGCAATGGCCAGCATCGGCCTGACCATCCCCGCCGTCGCCTTCGCGTCCCTGTGGCTGTCCGGACCGCTCGTCCTCGGCGTCGGTCCCGTCCATATGGTGCTGCTCGCCCTGACCGTGGTGGTGAGTTCGCTGACCGTGGTACCCGGGCGCGCCACGCCGCTTCAGGGCGGTGTGCACCTCGTGCTGTTCGCGGCGTATCTGGAGCTGGCGGTGACCCCGTAGACGGCTCGGCGCCCGCGGCCGGCGGGCAAGCCGGCCGCGGGCGCCGGTGCGCGTCCGTGGTCTCACCCGGGCGCGGGTTCCGTCACCGTGACGGGCACCGGACCTGTCTCCGGCAGCAGCGCGAAGCACCCCAGGCTGAGCAGGGCCACCGCCGTCAGATAGAGGCCGACACCCCAGGGCACCCGGCCTCCGTGCTCGGCCAGCGTGGTGGCCACGATCGGGGTGAGGGCGCCGCCGAACACTCCGCCGAGGTTGTAGCCCACGGCCGCACCCGTGCACCGCACCCGGGGTTCGTACAACTCCGGCAGATACGCGGAGGTCACGGCGAACATGGTGATGAGGGCGAGCGTCGCGCCCAGGAACCCCAGGAACATCAGCAGGGGCTCGCCCGTGGACAACAGCGCGACCATGGGGAACATCCACAGGGCGACACCGACGCACCCCGTGAGGCACAGCGACCGCCGTCCGTAGCGGTCGCCCAGGAGGGCCGCGAGGGGGGTCAGGGCGCCCTGCACCAGGACCGTGGCCATGACGCACGTCAGCATGACCGGGCGGGTCACCCCGAGCCGCTCCGTCGCGTAGGCCAGGGACCAGGTCGTCACGGAGTAGAAGACCGCATACCCGACCGCGAGCGCGCCGGCCGTGAGCAGCACCAGCCTCCAGTGGACGCGCACGACCTCGGCGAGCGGTACCCGCGCACGGTCCTCGATCTTCAGGAAGAGCGGACTCTCCGTCACGGAACCGCGCAGCCACAGGCCCGCTGTCGCCAGCAGTCCCGCCGCCAGAAAGGGAATCCGCCACCCCCAGGAGGCGAACTGCGCCTCCGACAGTGTCGCCGACAGCCCCAGGACCATGCCGTTGGCCAGCACGAACCCCAGTGATGGGCCCATCTGCGGAAAGCTTGACCACAGGGCGCGCCGACCGGGCGGCGCGTGTTCCAGGGTCAGCAGCACCGCACCGCCCCACTCCCCGCCGAGCCCGAGCCCCTGTACAAAGCGCAGCACCAGAAGGAGCACGGGCGCGGCCGTGCCGATCGTGTCGTACGTCGGCACACAGCCGACCGCCACCGTCGCGGTGCCGGTCAGCACCAGGGAGGCGATGAGGACCGGACGTCTTCCGCGCCGGTCTCCGATGTGTCCGAACAGCACCGAGCCGAGCGGACGGGCCAGGAAGCCCACCCCGAAGGTGCCGAAGGCCGCCAGTGTGCCCGCCAGCGGCGAGAAGGTCGGAAAGAACAGAGGCCCCAGGACCAGGGCGGCGGCGGTTCCGTAGACGAAGAAGTCGTAGAACTCGATGGCGGTCCCCGCCAGTGAGGCGGCCGCGAGCCGCAGCAGGGAAGGCGCCCTCACATTGCGTACATCGTGCATGCCCCGTCAATTACCCACCGTGATCGGCCGTTACGGGGGCGCATGGGGGCTCGGTGCATGACGTGACGGGAGAGGGCGTACGCCCGGGGCCGCGGGGTGATCAGTACGTCACGGTGATGCGCCGGGTGGGGCCGTCCACGCGCACGGTGCCGCCGTACGGAATGACGGCCGCAAGCCCCGAGGACGGCGAGAGGACGGCGACGCGATCACCGGGGGCCGGCCTCGGCGGGTACGTCGGGTGCGTCATGACGGGAGGGTGCGCAGTGCCGGCTGCTCGGCAGATCGTGATAAACCGGGGGCTGAGCAGCGGTCCCGTGGGGGCCGGCAGATCCGAACGGACCGGAGGAACCGTGCCCCGTACCCTCGCCGACGCCCCGATCATGGTCCTCAACGGCCCCAACCTGAACCTCCTCGGGCAGCGTCAGCCGGAGATCTACGGCTCCGACACGCTCGCGGACGTCGAGGCGCTGTGTGTGAAGACGGCGGCCGCCTATGGGGGCACGGTGGACTTCCGGCAGTCCAACCACGAGGGCAAGCTGGTGGAGTGGATCCACGAAGCGCGGCTGAACCACACGGGGATCGTGATCAACCCGGCCGCCTACTCGCACACCTCCATCGCGATCCTGGACGCGCTCAACACCTGCGACGGACTGCCGGTCGTGGAGGTCCACATCTCCAACATCCATCAGCGCGAGCAGTTCCGGCACCACTCGTACGTCTCCCTGCGTGCCGACGGCGTCATCGCCGGATGCGGTGTGCAGGGATACGCATTCGCGGTGGAGCGGGTCGCGACGCTCGGGGGAGCGGCACGCACGGAGGCGTGACGCGCCGTCACCGGACCTGAGCGAGACGTCGAGTCCGGTGGTCAGTGGCGGGTGCCACGATCACTCGATACCGGCGCGGACCGCCTCGGCGGCCTACGCGCAATACGTCAGGGTGAGCGCCGGGGCCGCCGGCCGAGGGCGGGAGACGAGGGACCGGCGGCCCGTGCCGCGCAGGAGCCGTCATCCTGGGCGGGGCTCCTTTCAGTTGACCGCGTCGAGGCGTGCGCCGGGAGCGCGCGCGTGCGACCGGCGCGTGCGAACGGTTCACACGGGGTGCGTGCGCCCAGCCTTTTCCGCCGGGCGCGTTGCGGGGGCGGCGCTCACCACCCTCGCGCGTGCCACTCCGGCAGGTGCGGGCGCTCGTCGCCCAGCGTGGTGTCGTTGCCGTGCCCGGGGTAGACCCACGTCTCGTCGGGAAGCACGTCGAAGATCTTCGTCTCGACGTCATGGATCAGGCTGGCGAAGGCTGTCGGGTCCTTGTGCGTGTTGCCCACGCCGCCCGGGAAGAGACAGTCTCCGGTGAACACGTGCGGGTGCCCGTGGGGGTCGTCGTAGACGAGGGCGATCGAGCCGGGGGTGTGGCCCACCAGGTGGCGCGCGGTCAGCTCCACGCGCCCCACCCGGATCGTGTCGCCGTCGTCGACCGGTACGTCCGTCGGCACGGGGACGCCCTCGGCGTCGTCCCGGCCCGCGTACGTCCGCGCGCCCGTGGCCGCCACGACCTCGGCGAGCGCCTGCCAGTGGTCCCCGTGCCGGTGCGTGGTGACGACGGAGGCGATGCCGTCGTCACCGATCATGCCGAGGAGGGTCCTCGCGTCGTTGGCCGCGTCGATCAGCAGCTGCTCATCCGTGGCCCTGCAGCGCAGCAGATAGGCGTTGTTGTCCATCGGGCCGACCGCGATCTTGGTGATCATCAGGTCCTTCAGCTCGTGCACATCCGCCGGGCCGCCGACCGTCACCTGTCCGCTGTACGTCATGGCGGCAGCCTATAGCGGTGACGGGGCCGACGGGCGCGTCGGCCTACAGCGGCGGAAGCGTCGGCAGCGGTCCGCCCTCGACCCGCAGCGCGGAACCGTCGCGGCGTCCCGCGAGCCAGCCGAGCAGCGCGGGGGCGGGCCCCTGGACCGTGGTCCCGGGCTCGGCCGCCTCCCGGCCCGTGCGCCACGCGCGCGTGCCGTCCGTGACGCGGGTGGGCGGCACCCCGGGATGCCCGGTGAAGCGTTCCGTGAGGAAGACGATCTCCCGCTCGACGAACTCCGCCGGGAGGTCCTCCAGCTCGTACCCGATCCCGAGGTCGACGTGGTGGAGCTCGACCTCGGCCCACCGCCGGAACGGCACCCGGGCCGCCGTGTCGGTGACGCCGTTGCGCAGTTCCACCGTGCGTGACCAGTCCGCCGGCGCGTCCCCGGCCCGCTGGAACCGGACCGCGCTGTCGCGCAGGTCGGCGAGCTGGGTGTCCAGCGGGCGCGGGGCGTCCCGGTCGATGTCGGCGTCCCGTGCCTCGGCGGAGACGTACATCGGACGCCCCTCCAGTACGTTCACGAGTGCGTCGGCGTTGCGGGAGAGGTGGGCCAGGACGTGGCCACGGGTCCAGCCGGGCAGCCGTGACGACTCGGCCACTGCCGCGTTGTCCAGCGTGGCGGCTGCGGTGAGGAGCCGTTCGGTCGCGTCACGTACAGACGCCAGGTCGTGCGCGTGATCATTCATGGGGTCGACCCTAGCTCGGCCACTCCTTCGGGTGAAGGAGGTGAACTCCGGCCGCAAATCGAATGCACGTGCTATATGGTCGAGTGCGGCGTCGGGCATGCTGGATGGCTGGGGATTGTTATCAACCCAGGAATCCGACCGGCGTTGTCAGTGGCTCCCCCTAGTCTGAGAAAGCACAGGGGCCCCGCCCCTGTCGCTTCTCTCAAGAAAGGTGCGGACCGGCGTGGCCGACCGTCTCATCGTCCGTGGCGCGCGCGAGCACAATCTGAAGAATGTCTCGCTCGACCTGCCGCGCGACTCGCTCATCGTCTTCACGGGCCTGTCGGGGTCGGGCAAGTCCTCGCTGGCCTTCGACACGATCTTCGCAGAGGGCCAGCGGCGCTACGTGGAGTCGCTGTCCTCGTATGCCCGGCAGTTCCTCGGCCAGATGGACAAGCCGGACGTCGACTTCATCGAGGGCCTCTCACCGGCGGTCTCGATCGACCAGAAGTCGACCTCGCGCAACCCGCGCTCGACGGTCGGCACGATCACCGAGGTCTACGACTACCTGCGGCTGCTGTTCGCGCGCATCGGCAAGCCGCACTGCCCCGAGTGCGGCCGCCCGATCTCCCGCCAGTCGCCGCAGGCCATCGTCGACAAGGTCCTGGAGCTGCCGGAGGGCAGCCGCTTCCAGGTGCTGTCGCCGCTGGTGCGCGAGCGCAAGGGAGAGTTCGTCGACCTCTTCGCCGACCTCCAGACCAAGGGGTACAGCCGTGCGCGGGTGGACGGCGAGACGATCCAGCTGACGCAACCGCCCACCCTGAAGAAGCAGGAGAAGCACACCATCGAGGTGGTCGTCGACCGCCTCACGGTCAAGGACTCCGCCAAGCGCCGCCTCACCGACTCCGTGGAGACCGCGCTCGGCCTGTCCGGCGGCATGGTCGTCCTCGACTTCGTCGACCTCCCCGAGGACGACCCCGAGCGCGAGCGCATGTACTCGGAGCACCTGTACTGCCCGTACGACGACCTGTCCTTCGAGGAACTGGAGCCCCGCTCCTTCTCCTTCAACTCGCCCTTCGGCGCCTGCCCCGAGTGCACCGGCATCGGCACGCGGATGGAGGTCGACCCCGAGCTGATCGTCCCGGACGAGGAGAAGACCCTCGACGAGGGCGCCATCCACCCCTGGTCGCACGGGCACACCAAGGACTACTTCAGCCGCCTCATCGGCGCCCTCGCGGACGCGCTCGGCTTCCGCACCGACATCCCCTTCGCGGGCCTGCCGCAGCGCGCCAAGAAGGCCCTGCTCTACGGCCACAAGACGCAGATCGAGGTCCGCTACCGCAACCGGTACGGGCGCGAGCGCGTGTACACGACACCGTTCGAAGGCGCCGTCCCCTTTGTGAAGCGCCGCCACAGCGAGGCCGAGAGCGACGCCAGCCGGGAGCGCTTCGAGGGCTATATGCGCGAGGTGCCCTGCCCCACCTGCCATGGCACCCGGCTCAAGCCGGTCGTGCTCGCGGTCACGATCATGGACAAGTCGATCGCCGAGATCTCCGCGATGTCGATCAGCGACTGCGCGGACTTCCTGGGCGAGCTCAAGCTCGACGCCCGTGACAAGAAGATCGCCGAGCGGGTCCTCAAGGAGGTCAACGAAAGGCTGCGGTTCCTGGTCGACGTCGGCCTGGACTACCTGTCGCTGAATCGTGCGGCCGGCACCCTCTCCGGCGGTGAGGCCCAGCGCATCCGTCTGGCCACCCAGATCGGCTCCGGACTCGTCGGCGTCCTGTACGTCCTCGACGAGCCGTCCATCGGCCTTCACCAGCGCGACAACCACCGGCTGATCGAGACCCTGGTCCGCCTCCGCGACATGGGCAACACGCTCATCGTCGTCGAGCACGACGAGGACACCATCAAGGTCGCCGACTGGGTCGTCGACATCGGCCCCGGCGCGGGTGAGCACGGCGGCAGGGTCGTGCACAGCGGCTCCCTGAAGGAACTGCTCGCCAACGAGGAGTCGCAGACCGGACAGTACCTCTCGGGCAGGAAGTCGATCCCGCTGCCCGGCATCCGGCGTCCGCGCGACCTGTCCCGGCAGCTCACGGTGCACGGCGCCCGGGAGAACAACCTCCAGGACATCGACGTGTCCTTCCCGCTGGGCGTGTTCACGGCCGTCACCGGCGTGTCCGGCTCCGGAAAGTCGACCCTGGTCAACGACATCCTCTACACACACCTCGCCCGCGAGCTGAACGGCGCGAGGAACGTGCCCGGGCGCCACACGCGCGTGGACGGCGACGACCTCGTCGACAAGGTCGTGCACGTCGACCAGTCGCCCATCGGCCGCACCCCGCGGTCGAACCCGGCGACGTACACGGGTGTCTTCGACCACATCCGCAGGCTGTTCGCCGAGACCACCGAGGCGAAGGTCCGCGGCTATCTGCCGGGCCGCTTCTCCTTCAACGTCAAGGGCGGCCGCTGTGAGAACTGCGCGGGCGACGGCACCATCAAGATCGAGATGAACTTCCTCCCGGATGTCTACGTCCCGTGCGAGGTCTGCCACGGCGCCCGCTACAACCGGGAGACCCTGGAGGTCCACTACAAGGGCAAGTCCATCGCCGACGTCCTGAACATGCCGATCGAGGAGGCCATGCACTTCTTCGAGGCGGTGCCGGCGATCTCCCGCCATCTGACGACGCTGCACGACGTCGGTCTGGGCTACGTCCGCCTCGGCCAGTCCGCGACCACCCTGTCCGGCGGTGAGGCCCAGCGTGTGAAGCTCGCCAGCGAGCTGCAGAAGCGGTCCACCGGACGCACGGTCTACGTCCTGGACGAGCCGACCACCGGTCTGCACTTCGAGGACATCAGCAAGCTGCTCACGGTGCTCGGCGGACTGGTCGACAAGGGCAACACGGTCATCGTCATCGAGCACAACCTCGACGTCATCAAGACCGCCGACTGGCTCGTCGACATGGGCCCCGAGGGCGGTGCGGGCGGTGGTCTCGTGGTCGCCGAGGGGACGCCCGAAGAGGTCGCCGGGGTGCCGGCCAGCCACACCGGCAAGTTCCTGCGCGAGATCCTCGGCGCGGAGCGCGTCAGCGACGCGGCCTCGGTCGTGGCGCCGCGCAGGGCGACGGCCGCCAAGACGGTCGCGGCCACGTCGACGGCCAGGAAGACGGCGACGGCCCGGACGGCGAAGAAGGCCGTGCCGGCCAAGACCGTGAACACCGTCAACAACACGGCGGCCAAGAAGGCGGTCGGCGCCTCGAAGAAGGCGGCACCCGCGAAGAAGGCCACGCGGGCACGCAAGGCCTAAAGCCCCCTACGAAAACCGGCGCCCCGCGGAACGTCCCGCGGGGTGCCGGTCGTTGGACGGCCGGCCGTTCCGCCTCGTGTGGCAGCTACGGGGCCGCCAGCTCGGACGCGTACGGCGGTTCCGCGCCGGCCCGCGAGCAGGTGATCGCCGCGGCGCGGGCCGCGAAGTGCAGCAGACCCCGCCAGCCGTCGGCGTCCAGAGCGGCCAGCGCCGCAGGGGAGAGGGCATCGCGGGCGGCCAGGCCGTGCAGCAGAGCCGCGTTCACCGTGTCGCCGGCGCCGATGGTGTCCACGACGTCGACCGGTACCCCTGCCACCGAATGCTCCGCCCCGTCGCGGGTGAAGACCGTCATCCCGTCGCCCCCGCGGGTGATCACCACCGCCAAGGGCCCGGAGGCCAGCCATTCGTGCGGGGTGCCGCCCAGCCAGTGGGCGTCCTCGGCCGAGAGCTTGAGCAGGGACACCGACGGCAGCCAGCTCTTGAAGCGGGCCCGATAGGCGTCGGGGTCCGGGATCAGCCCCGCACGGATGTTCGGGTCGAGGGTGGTGAACACGCCCTGGGCGGCGGCGTCGCGCATCAGCTCCTCGTAGGCGGTCGCCCCCGGTTCGAGAACGAGGGAGAGGGTGCCGAACGAGACCGCCCGCGTGCCCTGCGGAAGGCTCGCCGGCGCCGTGAACAGCCGGTCGGCGGCGCCCTCGGCGTAGAAGGAGTATGCGGCCGAGCCGTGGCCGTCGATCGTGGCGACGGCCAGGGTGGTCGGCTCGGGGCCGCGCTGCACCGCCGACACGTCCACGCCCGCCGCGCGCAGCCCGTCGAGCAGGGCCTCGCCGAAGGAGTCGGACGACACACGGGAGCAGAAGGCCGTCGGGGAGCCGAGCCGGCCGAGGGCCACGGCGGTGTTGTAGGGGCCGCCGCCGAGCGCCGGTCGCATGAGTGCGAGGGCGCCCGCATGCTGCGGGACCAGGTCGATCAGAGCCTCACCGGCGACGACGATCACGAGGGGCTTCCCTTCTCGGAATGGGTGTCGGGGCAGCCGCACGAGGTGCGGTGGACGAAGGTGCAGGGCAGCCGCACGGTGCGGGAGGGACGGTCCGGCGCGTCGAGGCGCTCCAGGAGCAGCCGTACGGCCTCCGCGCCGATCTCCTTGCTGGGCTGGGCGACCGCGGTGAGCCGGGGCGAGAACAGATCAGCCCAGGCGAAGTCGTCGAAGCAGGCGAGCGCCAGGTCGCCCGGTACGGACAGTCCGCGATCGCGCAGGGCCCGCAGCGCTCCGATGGTCATCACGTTGTTGGCGGTGACCAGGGCCGTGGGCGGTGCGGCGAGCGACAGCAGGGCGGCAGTGGCGCGCTGGGCGCCCTCCGCCGCGGAGTCACCGTGAGCCACCAGTCGCTCGTCGTGGAGGAGCCCGGCGGCCGCGAGGCCCTGCCGGTACCCGCTGATCCGCTCCGTCGTGGTGCTGAATCCGGGCAGACCCGCGACCAGGCCGATCCGCCGGTGGCCGAGTCCGGCGAGATGGGTGACCAGATGAGCCATGGGGTCGGCGTTCTCGGCGCAGACCTGGTCGAAGCGGAAGGAGCCGCGGGCGTGCTTGTCCCGCGCGCGGGTGCCTGCGGTCTCTTCGTCCCGCGCGGGAGTGTCCGTGGCGTGTTCGTCCCGTGGGGGAGTGCGTGCGCTCTGTTCGTCCCGTCCGGGCGTGCCTTCGGTCTGTTCGTCCCGCGCGGGGGCGTCCGCGGTGTGCTCGTGCGGCGGGGTGGCCGCGGGGGACACCAGCCGGTCGAGGAACACGGTCGGGACGCGGTGTCGCGCGAGGAGGGCGAGGAGTGCGCGCGGGTCCGCGGAGGGCGCGACGATCACCCCGTCGGCACGTCGCTCGTGCAGCAGCCGGACGACCTCGTGCTCGTGCTCCGGGTCGTCGTGCGGATCGGCGATGAGCAGGCCGTAGCCGTGCTCCCGGGCGCGCGCCTCGACTCCCTGGAGGATCTCCGTGAAGTACGGGTTGCTGATGGCCGATACCGCGAGCCCGATGGACCGGGTGCGCGAGGTCACCAGGGAACGGGCGAGCGAGTTCGGTGTGTAGCCCAGCTCGTCGATGGCGTCCAGCACGGCCTGGCGGGTGCGCGGCAGCACCGGGCGGGTGTCGTTCAGTACATGGGAGACGGTCGCGACGGACACACCCGCGCTCCGTGCGACATCGGCCATCGTTGCCAAACGTGTTCCCCTTCCTGGGTCGTCCGGGCGGGAACGTATCCCATTCGGCGGCTGACGTAAACGCTTGCGCAAACGTTTACGTCGGCCTCGGTGCCGAGCGCTCTCCGCCCCGGTCGCAGACGGACTGGCCGCCACCGGTATCGTCGGCGTGTCCCCCTTCTGGCGTACACCGCCCCTGACCAGTGGAGATCTCATGTCCGCCCGTCCCTCCGCGAGCCGTCGTACCGTCCTGCGCGGGGCGGCGCTCACCCCGGTCGCCGGGCTGGGACTCGCGGCCTGCGCGCCCGGCGGCGACACCGGCGCGACGCCCGCCGCGCCCACCGCCCCGGTCGCGCTCGGAGCCGAGAGCGAGGTTCCCGAGGGGGGAGCGAAGCTGTACCGGGACGAGAACGTCGTCGTGAGCCGCGCCGCGGACGGCACCCTGAAGGCGTACAGCACCATCTGCACGCACGCGGGATGCGCGATCAACAAGCTGGCGGGCACGACGCTGGTCTGCCCCTGCCACGGAAGCCAGTTCGACGCCGTCACGGGCAAGGTGGTGCAGGCCCCGGCCACCGAGCCGCTGCACGAGCTGTCCGTCGAGGTGAAGAACGGCAGGATCGTGGCGGGCCCGGCGGCCTGACCGCACGGGCGGCTCCCGCGGTTCGACGGCTCAGCGGGGCAGGATCACTGCCAGTCCCATCCGATCCCCACGATCCCCGACCGCACCCTCGGCTCCACCAGGTGCACCGAGCGGTGGCTCCCGCTCAGCCGCAGCTCCTGGCGGCCGCTGCGGGGGGCGGCGGGGGAGTGCTGGGTGAACCGGTGGCAGCGCACCGGCAGGGCCTCCTCGTCGAAGCGCACCTGGAGTGCGTACTGGCCGCCCGCCAGGCCGAACCCACGGACGAATTCGCGGGACGCGCCGGCGGTGCCGTCCTCGAAGGCGTAACGGAAGAGAAACGTATCGCCGGTGTACAGCCGGGTGTCGAAGAGCAGTTCGGCGACGAGGACGCCGGTGCCGCGATGCCAGCGCACCCGGCCGGTACGGCAGTTCTCCAGCGAGTGCACCGTGATGTGCTCGGGGGCGCACCCCGGATCGCCGTGGTGGACGGCCAGATAGCGGTCCACACCGTCCTTGTGGGCGCGCACGATGTGATGGGACTCCCGGGCCAGCAGCTCGCGGTGCGCTCCGATACGGACGTGGTCCTGGTGGCCGATGGTGTGCAGTCCGCCGTCGAGCGGCGACTCCAGCTCGGTGAGGAGCCGCTCCAGCGCGTCCGAGGCCTCCACCCGGGAGCGGTACGACCGGCCCGCGGGCCGGTCGGGGCCGGTCGGCTCGGCGGTCTCGGCGAGCAGCCGGATGAGCGACTCGTCGGGCAGGTGGAGGATCTCCTCCAGGGCGCGCACGGCGCGCAGGGACTCGGGGCGCTGCGGGCGGCGCGCCCCCTGCTGCCAGTAGCTCAGGCTCGTCACCCCGACCCTGACCCCGTGCCGCGACAGATGGTGCTGCACGCGCTGCAGCGGCAGCCCGCGGGCGGCGAGCGCGGCGCGCAGCGCGACATGGAAGGGGCCGCCGCGCAGGGCCGCCGCCAACTCCGCCGGAACGACCGGAACGACGTCCGCGTGCTGTGTGCCGTGCCGCATACAGGGGGGCCTTTCTGTGAGGGTGCGCGACGGCTGGTCGGACCGCGCGCAGGGTCGTACCGGGCCATGCCAAAGGCGTGTGAGGTCCGTTCACGAGCGGACCTCTCCGGCGGCGGCCCGAAGTTTTCCCGCATTGAAGCGTGTTGACCAGACCCCGACAACACCTGAGGTGCGACGAGCGGCGGACCGCGGCCGAAGGCTGCGCCCGCTGCTGCGGGATACTCACCGGCTGCTGTGCGGGCGCGCCGGAAACGGCCCGCCGTGCGCTCCCCGCGCATGTGGCCGACAGAACCGGCCCACGCGGACCGGCCGCCGACGGGGTGCCCCGGAGGGGGCGGGCGGGGCAGGAGGTACCACGGCCGGGTGCCAGACGATCTCGCGAGACCGGGGCGGGACTCCGCCGGGAGGGGTTGTCCACAGGCACGCCGCGCTGTCGGCCCTCGCCAGTAGGGTGTGAGACATGGCCGACCCCTCCAGCTACCGACCCAAGCCGGGCGAGATCCCGGACTCTCCCGGGGTCTACAGGTTCCGGGACGAGCACCGTCGGGTGATCTACGTCGGAAAGGCGAAGAGCCTTCGCCAGCGCCTCGCGAACTACTTCCAGGACCTGGCGGGCCTCCACCCGCGCACCCGCACCATGGTCACCACCGCCGCGTCCGTGGAGTGGACCGTGGTGTCCACCGAGGTCGAGGCTCTGCAGCTGGAGTACACCTGGATCAAGGAGTTCGACCCCCGGTTCAACGTCAAGTACCGCGACGACAAGAGCTACCCCTACCTCGCGGTGACGATGAACGAGGAGTTCCCGCGCGTGCAGGTGATGCGCGGCCAGAAGCGCAAGGGCGTGCGCTACTTCGGGCCGTACTCCCACGCGTGGGCGATCCGCGACACCGTTGACCTGCTGCTGCGCGTGTTCCCCGTGCGCACGTGCTCGGCGGGCGTCTTCAGGAACGCCGCCCGCACCGGCCGCCCCTGCCTGCTCGGCTACATCGGCAAGTGCTCCGCGCCCTGCGTCGGCCGGATCTCGCCCGAGGACCACACCGAACTGGCGGAGGACTTCTGCGACTTCATGGCCGGCCGCACGGGCGCGTACCTCCGCCGCCTGGAGAAGCAGATGACGGAGGCCGCCGAGGACATGGAGTACGAGCGGGCCGCCCGGCTGCGCGACGACATCGATGCCCTGAAGAAGGCCATGGAGAAGAACGCGGTCGTGCTCACCGACGCGACCGACGCGGACCTCATCGCGGTCGCCGAGGACGAACTGGAGGCGGCCGTGCAGATCTTCCATGTGCGCGGCGGGCGCGTGCGCGGCCAGCGCGGCTGGGTCACCGACAAGGTGGAGGACGTCACCACCGGCGCCCTCGTCGAGCACGCCCTCCAGCAGCTCTACGGCGAGGAGACGGGCGACTCGGTGCCCAAGGAGGTCCTCGTCCCCGCGCTGCCCGACCCCATAGAGCCGGTCCAGGACTGGCTCACCGGCCGCCGCGGGTCCCATGTGTCGCTGCGCATCCCCCAGCGCGGCGACAAGAAGGCGCTCATGGAGACCGTGCAGCGCAACGCCCAGCAGGCGCTCGCCCTGCACAAGACCAAGCGCGCCTCCGACCTGACCACCCGCTCCCGGGCCCTGGAGGAGATCGCCGAAGCCCTGGACCTGGACAGCGCCCCGCTGCGGATCGAGTGCTACGACATCTCGCACCTCCAGGGCGAGGACGTGGTGGCATCCATGGTCGTCTTCGAGGACGGGCTGCAGCGCAAGAGCGAGTACCGCCGCTTCCAGATCAAGGGCTTCGAGGGCCAGGACGACGTCCGCTCCATGCACGAGGTGATCACCCGCCGCTTCCGGCGCTACCTCGCGGAGAAGGAGAAGACGGGCGAATGGGCGGACGGGGAGGTCGCCCTGACCGAGGACGACGGGCGGCCGAGGCGGTTCGCCTACCCGCCGCAGCTCGTGGTGGTCGACGGCGGGCAGCCGCAGGTCGCCGCCGCCCGGCGGGCCCTGGACGACCTGGGCATCGATGACATCGCCGTCTGCGGTCTCGCCAAGCGCCTGGAGGAGGTCTGGCTGCCGGACCAGGACGATCCGGTGGTCCTGCCCCGCACCAGCGAGGGTCTGTACCTGCTCCAGCGCGTCCGGGACGAGGCCCACCGCTTCGCGATCACCTATCAGCGCACCAAACGGGCCAAACGGGTCAGGTCGAGCCCCCTGGACGAGGTGCCAGGGCTCGGCGAGACCCGCAAGCAGGCGCTCGTGAAGCATTTCGGCTCGGTGAAAAAGCTGCGATCCGCGACAATCGACCAGATTCAGGAGGTCCCCGGCATCGGCCGCAAGACGGCCGGGACGATCGCCGTGGCCCTCGCCCAGGCGGCCCCGGCCGCACCCGCCGTGAACACGGCGACTGGAGAGATCATGGAAGAGGAAGAACCCGGGACGACCCCGGGGTCCCCCGGAGAGCCCGTGACCGCGGGCGCCCCGGACGAGCGACGGGGGCAGGAGACATGACCGAGCACGACCAGCGCACAGAAGAACGCTCAGCCCAGGGCGAGGCCGCCCGGAACGAGGCGGGCGAGGACCGGACACAGGCGACGGTCCAGGAAAACGGAGCACAGGTGAGTACGGGCAGCGAAACAGCCGGGGCCGCCGACGCGGGCATCCCCGAGCTGGTGATCATCTCCGGCATGTCCGGCGCCGGCCGTTCGACGGCCGCCAAGTGTCTGGAGGACCTCGGCTGGTTCGTCGTCGACAACCTGCCGCCCGCGCTGATCCCCACCATGGTGGAACTGGGCGCCCGCTCCCAGGGCAACGTCGCCCGGATCGCGGTCGTCGTGGACGTCCGGGGCCGGCGCTTCTTCGACAACCTCCGCGAGTCCCTGGCCGACCTGGAGGCGAAGCACGTCACCCGGCGGATCGTCTTCCTGGAGTCCTCCGACGAGGCCCTGGTCCGCCGCTTCGAGTCGGTCCGCAGGCCGCACCCGCTGCAGGGCGACGGCCGCATCGTCGACGGGATCGCCGCCGAGCGCGAGCTGCTGCGCGAGCTGCGCGGCGACGCGGACCTGGTGATCGACACCTCCAGCCTGAACGTGCACGAGCTGCGAGCCAAGATGGACGCCCAGTTCGCCGGCGAGGAGGAGCCCGAACTGCGGGCCACCGTCATGTCCTTCGGGTTCAAGTACGGCCTGCCGGTCGACGCCGACCTGGTCGCGGACATGCGCTTCCTGCCCAACCCGCACTGGGTCCCGGAGCTGCGCCCCTACACCGGCCTCAACGAGGAGGTCGCCGCGTACGTCTTCAACCAGCCCGGCGCCAAGGAGTTCCTCGACCGGTATGCCGAGCTGCTCCGGCTCATCGCGGCCGGGTACCGCCGTGAGGGCAAGCGCTATGTGACCATCGCCATCGGCTGTACGGGGGGCAAGCACCGTTCCGTCGCCATGTCCGAGAAGCTCGCCGCCCGCCTGGCCGCCGAGGGTGTGGAGACCGTGGTCGTGCACCGGGACATGGGGCGCGAGTGACGGGACGTACTCTGCGGCTGAGCAGGCTGCGCCGAGTGGCGCCCGAGGAACGCGGCGGCCGGGCGCGCCGCCGTGGTGCCCAGCCCAAGGTGGTCGCCCTCGGCGGAGGCATGGGCCTGTCCGCCTCGCTCGCCGCTCTGCGCCGGATCACCGGTGACCTCACCGCCGTCGTCACCGTCGCCGACGACGGCGGCTCCAGCGGCCGCCTGCGCGACGAACTGGGCGTGCTTCCGCCGGGCGACCTGCGCAAGGCGCTGGCCGCGCTGTGCGGCGACGACGACTGGGGCCAGACCTGGGCCCGCGTCATCCAGCACCGCTTCCATTCCCGGGGCGATCTGCACGATCACGCGGTCGGCAATCTGCTGATCGTGGCCCTGTGGGAGCAGCTCGGCGACCATGTCCAGGCCCTCGACCTCGTCGGCAGGCTCCTGGGCGCCCATGGCCGTGTCCTGCCCATGTCCGCCGTCCCGCTGGAACTTCAGGCCCTGGTCAAGGGCCACGACCCGGAGCATCCGGACGAGATCAGCACCGTACGGGGGCAGGCGACCGTCGCGCTCACCCACGGGGAGGTGCAGTCGGTGCACCTCGTGCCGCCCGACCCGCCGGCCGTCCCGGAGGCCGTCGAGGCGGTCCTGGACGCCGACTGGGTGGTGCTCGGACCCGGCTCCTGGTTCTCCTCCGTGATCCCGCATCTGCTCGTGCCCGAGCTGCTTGACGCCCTCATGGAGACCAAGGCACGCCGGGTGCTCTCCCTCAACCTCGCGCCGCAGCCGGGAGAGACCGAAGGGTTCTCCCCGCAGCGTCATTTGGAGGTTTTGGGACGACACGCCCCTAAACTCGCCCTGGACGTGGTGCTGGCCGACCAGGCCGCCGTGCCCGACCGTGCCTCGTTGACCGAGGCCGCCAAGCGGTTCGGCGCCGCGGTCGAGCTGGCGCCGGTGGCCCGTACCGACGGAACCCCGCGGCACGACCCGGAGCTGTTGGCCGCCGCGTACGACCGTATTTTTCGGATGCATGGAAGGATCGGCCCATGGCGATGACGGCAGCGGTGAAGGACGAGATCGCCCGGCTTCCCGTCACCCGGACCTGCTGCAGAAAGTCGGAGGTCTCGGCGATCCTGCGATTCGCGGGCGGACTGCACCTGGTCAGCGGACGTATCGTGATCGAAGCGGAGCTGGACACGGCGATGGCGGCCCGGCGTCTCAAGCGGGACATTCTGGAGATCTTCGGCCACAGCTCCGAACTCATCGTCATGGCCCCCGGCGGTCTGCGCCGCGGCTCCCGCTATGTGGTGCGCGTGGTGGCGGGCGGCGACCAGCTCGCCCGGCAGACCGGCCTCGTGGACGGCCGCGGCCGTCCGATCCGCGGCCTGCCCCCGCAGGTGGTCTCAGGGGCCACCTGTGACGCCGAGGCGGCCTGGCGCGGCGCCTTCCTGGCGCACGGCTCGCTGACGGAGCCCGGCCGCTCGTCGTCCCTGGAGGTGACCTGCCCCGGCCCGGAGGCCGCGCTCGCCCTCGTCGGCGCCGCCCGCCGCCTGTCGATCGCCGCCAAGGCGCGGGAGGTACGGGGTGTGGACCGCGTCGTCGTCCGGGACGGTGACGCGATCGGCGCGCTGCTGACCCGGCTTGGCGCGCACGAGTCCGTGCTGGCCTGGGAGGAGCGGCGGATGCGCCGCGAGGTCCGGGCCACGGCGAACCGCCTTGCCAACTTCGACGACGCCAACCTGCGCCGCTCGGCCCGTGCCGCCGTCGCCGCCGGCGCGCGCGTCGCCCGTGCCCTGGAGATCCTCGGCGACGAGGTCCCCGAGCACCTCGCGGCCGCGGGGCGCCTGCGCATGGAGCACAAGCAGGCCTCCCTGGAGGAGCTGGGCGCTCTCGCCGACCCGCCGTTGACCAAGGACGCGGTCGCGGGGCGTATCCGCCGACTGCTGGCCATGGCCGACAAGCGCGCCGCGGACCTGGGCATCCCGGGGACGGAGTCCAACCTCACCGAGGAGATGGCGGACAACCTGGCGGGCTGACGGGCAGCCCCCGACAGCGACCGGCACCACCGGCGCCCGGCACAGCTTCACGGGCTCCTCGAACGGCCGGCCGCGGGTGAACTTCCCTCCGAGCCGCTACGCCGGGAAGACGGCCGAGGTCGCGCCGGGCTCTCCCGCCGACGACGCCCCGCTCGTCGGCGGCGGCACGCCGCCGAGACCGACGGCTTCGAGACGTCCCTCGGCGCCTGGAGTGTGCCCGGCCCGCCCGCGGGCAGCCCCGCCGTCCTCACGGATCGGGCGCGCACAGGGGCGCTGTTGCGGACCTGCGGTGCGGTCACCACGGACCGCACCGTGCTTCTGCATCGCCGCGCTCGGCGGCCGGACCCCCCGTTGTCAACGGCAGTTGGTTCCGTATCGCCGGAAGGGGTGACGGGACCTTCGGGGCAGGGCGGTCCGTACCTCTACTGGCGGGTACGGGCCACACTGCCGTGTATGAGCCATCTCGATGTCACTCCGGAGGCCTCAGGGGGGTAGGGTCGTAGGCGGTCGGGGACATCCCAAATAAAGCTCGCCGGCATCGAGAGCCGGCGTACCACGAGGAGATCGGTTCGTGACGATCCGCGTAGGCATCAACGGCTTCGGCCGCATCGGTCGTAACTACTTCCGCGCGCTGCTGGAGCAGGGTGCAGACATCGAGATCGTGGCTGTCAACGACCTGGGTGACACCGCGACCACCGCTCACCTGTTGAAGTACGACACCATCCTCGGCCGCCTCAACGAGGAGGTGTCCCACACCGAGGGCACCATCACCGTCGACGGCAAGGCCATCAAGGTTCTGTCCGAACGCAACCCGGCCGACATCCCCTGGGGCGAGCTGGGCGTCGACATCGTCGTCGAGTCGACCGGCATCTTCACCAAGAAGGAAGACGCCGAGAAGCACATCGCCGGCGGTGCGAAGAAGGTCATCATCTCGGCTCCGGCCAAGAACGAAGACGTCACCATCGTGATGGGCGTCAACCAGGACGTGTACGACCCGGCGAACCACCACGTCATCTCCAACGCCTCCTGCACCACCAACTGTGTGGCGCCGATGGCGAAGGTCCTCGACGAGAACTTCGGCATCGTCAAGGGTCTGATGACCACGGTGCACGCGTACACGAACGACCAGCGCATCCTGGACTTCCCGCACAAGGACCTGCGCCGCGCCCGCGCCGCCGCCGAGAACATCATCCCGACCACCACCGGTGCCGCCAAGGCCACCGCCCTGGTCCTGCCGCAGCTCAAGGGCAGGCTGGACGGCCTGGCCATGCGCGTCCCGGTCCCGACCGGCTCGGTCATCGACCTGGTCGTCGAGCTTTCCCGCGACGTCACCAAGGAAGAGGTCAACGCCGCCTTCCTGAAGGCCTCGGAGGGCGAGCTGAAGGGCCTGCTCGAGTACACGGAGGACCCGATCGTCTCCTCCGACATCGTGCACATCCCGGCGTCCTGCACCTTCGACTCCTCCCTGACCATGGTCCAGGAGGGCAACAACGTGAAGGTCATCGGCTGGTACGACAACGAGTGGGGCTACTCCAACCGCCTCGTCGACCTGACGGCCTTCGTCGGCAACCAGCTCTGATCGCCGAAGCAGGCATCTCGATGTGAGAACAGGGCTCGGGCAGCGCGTGCTGCCCGGGCCCTGACTCACGTGGAGCGAGCGGTCCCGCACACGGCGGGGCCCGTTGCGTGCCGGCCGATCAGCCCTCGTACGATCAAGAGCCCTCACCTGGAGTCCCCCATGAAGACGATCGACGAACTTCTCGCCGACGGCGTGGACGGCAAGCGAGTCTTCGTCCGCGCCGACCTGAACGTCCCGCTGGCCGACGGCCTCATCACCGACGACGGCCGTATCCGCGCCGTTCTGCCCACCGTCAGGGCCCTCGCCGAGGCGGGCGCCAAGGTGATCGTCGCCTCGCACCTGGGCCGCCCCAAGGGCGCTCCGGATCCGGCGTTCTCCCTGCTGCCGGCCGCCGAGCGCCTCGGTGAACTGCTCGGCGCGCCCGTGGCGTTCGCCCAGGACACCGTCGGCCCCGCCGCCCACGACGCGGTGAACGGCCTTCAGCCGGGCCAGGTCGCGGTCATCGAGAACCTGCGCTTCAACCCCGGTGAGACCTCCAAGGACGACACCGAGCGCGGCGAGTTCGCCGACCGGCTCGCCGCCCTCGCCGACGTGTACGTGGGGGACGGCTTCGGGGCGGTGCACCGCAAGCACGCCTCCGTCTACGACCTCCCGGCCCGGCTGCCGCACTACGCCGGCTACCTCATCGCCACCGAGGTCGGTGTCCTGAAGAAGCTCACGGAGGACGTCAAGCGCCCGTACGTCGTCGTCCTGGGCGGTGCCAAGGTCTCCGACAAGCTGGCCGTGATCGACCAGCTCCTCGACAAGGCCGACCGGCTGCTCATCGGCGGCGGCATGGTGTACACCTTCCTCAAGGCCAAGGGCTACGAGGTCGGCATCTCCCTCCTCCAGGAGGACCAGGTCCCGGCCGTCACCGAGTACATCGAGCGCGCGGAGAAGCGCGGCGTCGAGCTGCTCCTCCCCGTCGACGTGCTGGTCGCCCCGGAGTTCCCGGACCTGAGGACCAAGGCCCCGGCGAATCCCACCGTCGTCGCCGCGGACGCGATCCCGGCGGACCAGCAGGGTCTGGACATCGGTCCGGAAACCCGCAAGCTGTACGCCTCGAAGCTCGCCGACGCCGCCACCGTCTTCTGGAACGGCCCCATGGGCGTCTTCGAGCACCCCGACTACGCCGAGGGCACCAAGGTGGTCGCCCAGGCCCTCGTCGAGTCCCCGGGCTTCACCGTGGTCGGTGGCGGCGACTCCGCCGCCGCCGTCCGCATCCTGGGCTTCGACGAGTCGGCATTCGGCCACATCTCGACCGGAGGCGGCGCCTCCCTCGAATACCTCGAGGGCAAGACGCTCCCCGGCCTCGCCGCACTGGAGGACTGAACCTCAATGGCTGCATCTATTCCTGCTGGGCGCATGCCGCTGATGGCGGGCAACTGGAAGATGAACCTCAACCACCTCGAGGCCATCGCCCACGTCCAGAAGCTCGCCTTCGCCCTGGCCGACAAGGACTACGAGGCCGTCGAGGTCGCCGTCCTGCCGCCCTTCACCGACCTGCGCTCCGTGCAGACGCTGGTCGACGGCGACAAGCTCAAGATCAAGTACGGTGCCCAGGACCTCTCGGCGCACGACTCGGGCGCCTACACCGGCGAGATCTCGGGCCCGATGCTGGCCAAGCTGAAGTGCACGTACGTGGTGATCGGCCATTCCGAGCGCCGGCAGTACCACGACGAGAGCGACGAGCTGGTGAACGCCAAGGTCAAGGTGGCCTTCAAACACGGTCTGACCCCGATCCTGTGCGTCGGCGAGGAGCTGGAGATCCGTGAGGCGGGCAACCATGTCGGGCACACGCTCGAACAGGTCGAGGGCGGTCTGAAGGACCTCTCGGCCGCGCAGGTCGAGTCCATCGTGGTCGCCTACGAGCCCGTCTGGGCCATCGGTACCGGCAAGGTCTGCGGTGCCGACGACGCCCAGGAGGTCTGCGCGGAGATCCGCGGCAAGATCGCCGAGCTGTACACGCAGGACGTGGCCGACAAGGTCCGCATCCAGTACGGCGGCTCCGTGAAGTCGGGTAATGTGGCCGAAATCATGGCGAAGCCGGACATTGACGGCGCCCTGGTCGGCGGTGCCTCGCTGGACGTCGACGAGTTCGCCAAGATCGTCCGCTACCGGGACCAGTGACCGGCGCTCCGCGGGCGAACCGAACAGCCGTGAGTGTGTCCTAGGGGCGATCCGGCGTACCCTTGCGGGGGCATGGTGGCCGTCCACCGTGCCCCCGTCGTCCATCCGAGTCCGAGGAAGTTGGTCCAGCCGTGGTTTTGGGGTTTTCGATCGCCCTGATCGTCTTCAGCCTGCTGCTGATGCTGCTGGTGCTGATGCACAAAGGGAAGGGCGGCGGCCTCTCCGACATGTTCGGTGGCGGCATGCAGTCCTCCGTCGGCGGCTCCTCGGTCGCCGAGCGCAACCTCGACCGGATCACCATCGTGGTCGGTCTGCTCTGGTTGGCGTGCATCGTGGTGCTCGGCATGCTGATGAAGGTCAAGAGCTGACGCCTGCGCGGCCCGGTACCGGCAGACCGCGCAGGAAGTACGTAACGCCCCATGTCGGGTACACGCCTTCGGGCGCGGCCTATCATGGGGCTTGCGTCTGGGACGGGGGTAACTCCCATCACTGGACGCGCGTTGGGCCTTACGTAGACTGAGGGGCTCGCAGCGAAGCGAAACGCCGACTCGCTTTGCGGCACCATCACGCAGGGAGTTACGACGTGGCAAGTGGCAACGCGATCCGGGGAAGCCGGGTCGGGGCGGGGCCGATGGGCGAGGCCGAGCGCGGCGAGTCCGCGCCGCGTCTGCGCATCTCCTTCTGGTGTTCCAACGGGCACGAGACCCAGCCGAGCTTCGCCAGCGACGCGCAGGTTCCCGACACCTGGGACTGCCCGCGCTGCGGCTTTCCGGCCGGACAGGACCGGGACAACCCGCCGGCACCGCCGCGTACGGAGCCCTACAAGACGCACCTCGCCTATGTGCGGGAGCGGCGCAGCGACGCGGACGGCGAGGCGATCCTCGCCGAGGCGCTCGCCAAGCTGCGGGGCGAGATCTAGAAACCGAGTCCGGCCGGGCACCGCGTGGTGCCCGGCCGGAACTGCTTTCCGCCACCGGCGGCAGTCCGCCTCCGCGCGCACGGTGTACGCCGTCCGCGGCCCTGCCGCGGCAGTGGAGGCCCGCCGCCCTGCCGGGCCGGGACCCGCTCGCCGCCCCCTTCTTCCTCCTGCCCGTCATCGCGCCGACACCCCGGTGCAAGCCGGACGTACCTGTTGTTGTGCCGGACGACGGTGCGACACCGGGCCACCGCACCCCCTGATCAATTAGGTTGGAACCGGCAGCGGGGTGAGACACACGCAGCGGCACCGGCAAGGAAGAAGGCGGAAGTCCGAGATGAACGCAGACAGCCGTACCAGGCTCCATCAGACGCCCGAGTGGACCGCTCTGGCCAAGCATCGCGAGGAACTCGGCGAGGTGCGGCTGCGGGACCTGTTCGCGGCGGACCCCGCGCGCGGCAGCGGGTACACCCTGGAGGCCGGCGATCTGTACGTCGACTACTCCAAGCACCTGGTCACCGACGAGACACTCAGGCTGCTGCGCGAGCTGGCCGCCGCCCGGGACGTGTTCGGCCTCAGGGACGCCATGTTCCGCGGCGAGAAGATCAACGTCACCGAGAACCGCGCGGTCCTGCACACCGCGCTGCGCGCCCCGAGGGACGCCGTCATCGAGGTCGACGGGGAGAACGTGGTCCCCAAGGTCCACGCGGTGCTGGACAAGATGAGCGCCTTCGCCGACCGGGTCCGCTCGGGCGAGTGGACCGGCCACACCGGCAGGCGCATCAGGAACGTCGTCAACGTCGGCATCGGCGGCTCCGACCTGGGTCCGGCGATGGCGTACGAGGCCCTGCGCGCCTACACCGCCCGCGATCTGACGGTCCGCTTCGTCTCCAACGTGGACGGCGCCGACCTGCACGAGGCCGTCCGGGACCTGGACGCGGCCGAGACGCTGTTCGTGATCGCCTCGAAGACGTTCACCACGATCGAGACGATCACCAACGCGACCTCGGCGCGCGGCTGGCTGCTCGACGAGCTGAAGGCCGGTCAGGAAGCCGTCGCCAAGCACTTCGTGGCCCTGTCGACGAACGCCGGGAAGGTCACCGAGTTCGGTATCGACCCCGACAACATGTTCGAGTTCTGGGACTGGGTCGGCGGCCGCTACTCCTACGACTCGGCGATCGGCCTCTCGCTGATGATCGCCATCGGCCCGGACCGCTTCCGGGAGATGCTCGACGGCTTCCACCTCGTCGACGAGCACTTCCGCACCGCGCCCGCCGAGGCCAACGTCCCGCTGCTGCTGGGCCTGTTGGGCATCTGGTACGACAACTTCTTCGACGCCCAGACCCATGCGGTGCTGCCGTACAGCCACTACCTGTCCAAGTTCACCGCCTACCTCCAGCAGTTGGACATGGAGTCCAACGGCAAGTCCGTGGACCGCGACGGGCATCCGGTGGAGTGGCAGACCGGCCCGGTGGTGTGGGG